>NYZG01000405.1 GCA_002687025.1 Candidatus Poribacteria bacterium | reverse complement strand
TCCTCTGTGGTCTGGCGCTGGCATATTGGGCGGGCGCCAAACTCGTAGCGGATGGCGATTCGCGACAGGCGCCCGGCGTACGGCCGGGCTCGACCGCGGAGGCCGCGATCCTGTTCCGTCCGCTGGCGCCGCCGATGCCACCAGCACGGGCACTGATCCGCGAGGGCTCCGAGGCCGACGGCTGGGAGGCCGCCTGGCCTCAGAACGACGCCACAGTTCCCCAGCGAGAGCTCGCGCGACGCTTCTCCGGCGGGTTGGGAGCATCGGTGAGCAACGACCACGGCGTGTTCCGCGCGCTGCCACCGGCGCCTGGCGTCGTGACGATGCGCGTGTGGATAGAACCGGCCATGGGCCCGCACACGACGAGCGTCGGGTTCGTCTGCGAAGGGCAGCGCACCGGCGTCGCCAAGGTCTGCAAGGACGGCACGGATCGGTGGGGCTACGCGGTGGGTGGGCAGACCACCTACGTGGCCGACGCCCGCGCCGGGGGACACGAAGTGGCCCTCGTGTACCGCACCGGGTCAGCCACGATGGACATTCGCATCGACGGCGCAATGGTGGCCGGGAACGTGCACTACCCCGATAACGTCGGCAAGGCCGTGATCGGCATCATCATGGCGAGCGGGAGGGGCGGCGTAGGAGCGACCACCCACTTCGATGACCTATCCGTGCATGTGCGCCATTCCGTACGACGAGTGGCGCCGCCTGTGGTCATGGACTACGACGCTCCGCCGACGCTACGGGACACGGTCCACTTGCTCGCCGGGGAGGCAAACGGACTCACGCTGGCGGCCTCCGACCCCGTGATCCGCGTGCGTGCGGGCGAGGTGATACGCGGGAGCGTGACGGTGGACGTGCACAACTCCCACGGGCCGGCTGCGGGCTTCGTTGTCGTCGAGACGCCGACGTGGGGCGTCGCCCAGCACAGCTACCGGATCGTGGCGGCGTCCGCGCCGCCTGCGCACAGCCGGCATACCGTGCATCTCGACAGGCGCGCGCCTGCCGAGCCCGGGACGTACTTCATTATCGTGGCCGCAGCCGCGGAGACAGAGGGCCTCTACGTCGCGTCCGGCACGAATTGGACGAACGGCGAGGCCGTCTGGGGCAACGGTCTGGAAGTCGCGTCGTGGAGATCAGGAGCGACGAGCCAGGCGATGCGGACAGGGAGCGTGGACGCAGACTGGCTCATGAGGCACGGCGAACGGTCGAGCCGCCAGCTGGGAGCGGCGGCGGTCAAGGTGATCGTAGGGCCCTAACGTCCAGCGACGGGTCGGGTGACAACGCGTGGCCGCGCGGAACAACAATCTATAAGAGAGCTATGACATGAATGCTCTGCGCGCACAGCCGCGTGGTCACGCGAAGTCACGACCTCTGGGCATGGCGCTCATCGGAGTGATGGCTGCAACGGTTGGTTGGAGTGCCTCGGCGGACGGATCGGTGTTGTTCTCCGCCACTGCGGAAATAGGCGGCGTGGCGTCGAGGGACATCTTCGTCATGGCCGCCGATGGGTCGAACGTCGTTAACCCGACGGAGACGACAGGTATCCACGAAGGGGCTCCAAGATGGTCGCCCGACCACAGCAAGATCGTGTTCCATGCGAGCTCGGGCGATCCCAGCGGATGGGGTGAGATATGGGTAATGGACGCGGTGGGCGGCGACCGACAGCAGCTGACGACTTCGGGTGTTAACTACACGCCATCCTGGTCGCCGGACGGCTCGCAAATCGCGTACGGGCACAAGGTGGACGGGACAAGCGATGTGTGGGTGATGGATGGGGACGGCGGCAACGCGTACAACCTCACCCAACACGGCACGGGCAACGTACAGTATTCGGACTGGTCGCCCGACGGCGCGTGGATCGTGTACGCGACCAACGCCGACGGCTTGGGCGGGATCGGCGACGACGCCCTTCGTGTGGCGCGCGTCGACGGCACGATCAACAACGGAGTCGGAAACACCTCGCAGGCAGGGTACCCTAGATATTCGCCGGACGGCACAGAGATCGCCTACTACGTCGCTGGTGCGGGCATATTCGCGGCGCCCCCCAGCGGCGGGGCGCCGCGCGCGATACTCGCCGCGTCTGGCGACTATCCGGTGCAGGCAACGTGGAGGCCCGACGGCTCTGCGCTGATGTACATGACAGCGCCGACGTCAGCGGGGCCGTGGGAATTCGCAACGGTATCAGTCACGGGTGGCGTCGGCGCTGTCGTCTCCGGCGCGCCCGTGGTGACGACAACGGGAGCATTGCCAGATCCCGACTGGTCGAATGCTCTGGTTCCTAGGATCTCCCTCGCCGCGCCGTTAGCGGGCGAGACGCTGGCGTCTGGCACGACGAACACGCCGCTCACCGTGGTCCTCACAGACCATCCCGCGCCGGGTCACTGGCACTGGCAGCTTGACACGCCGTTCCCCGATACAGGCGTCGCAGGCGGTACTCACGTCGACCCTGACGTGCTCACCGACACGATCCCCGGCCTCGTGGACGGCGCAGCGCACACGGTCTACGTCGCCCTCGTCAGCGACGCCAGCCACAACCTGGTAGACGCGACGGACAACATTGACGTGACGGACAACATTGACTCGCGGGACAACGTCGCGTTCTCGGTAGCCACCGACGGAGGCGGCCCACCCACCGACGCCGTCACGATCGGGGATGCGCAGGCTGCGGCAGGCGCCGAGGTGACCATACCCGTCGACATATACGACACGTCAGCCCTGACCCCGGGCGTCACCGGAATCGACCTGACCGTGACGTACGATGAGACGCTGCTGACTCCGACGAGCGACGCGGGCGGCGTCACGTCCGCCAGTGTGACGGTGCTCACGACAGGATGGTCCATCGCGCAGAACGTCGTCACGCCAGGCGAACTCGACATCGTCATGGGAGCGGAGTTCGCAGGCGAGTTCGCGGCCGGTGGTACGATCCTCAACCTGACGTTCGGCGTCGACGCCGCCGCTGCCACGAATACGACGAGCCCCGTCGGACTCTCCCGCGCTCTCCTGAACGAAGGTCTCGTCTCGTCGTCTGCGGTAGAAGGCACGTTCACCGTCGTGAACTTCATGTACGGCGACGTGACGGGGAACGGCGCGTGGAGCGGGTACGACGCATCTCACGTGCTCGAACACGTAGCCAGGGAGAACTTAGACGGGAGCCATCACACGTTCTCGGTGGAGGACACGGCGCCCATCTGGGCTCCGCTCCCTCTGATGCACGAGGAGGCGGAGGAAGTCGCCAATGTAGATGGCGACATGAAGGAAGACCCCAACAACGCAGCGGAGACCGTGCCGGACATCAGCGCCAACGACGTCTCGCTGATTCTCCAGCGGGCGGTGAGCATCATCACGATGTTCCCTGTGGAAGCCGCGGCCCCATCGGCGCTGCCTATCGCCGTCGGTCGTCCTCTCCGCGCGAGCGCGACATCACAGAGGCCCGGCGCCCGGATCACGGTGTCTCTCGACGCGTCGGCTCTGTCCGACCTGCGGGCAGGGGAGCTCGTCCTCGACTTCGACTCGGGCGTGCTGAGACCCGTCGATGTCGCGCTGAGGCCACAGGAGACCAGTGGAGCCACGCAGCGACCCCTACTCACGCAGCGTGAGGGAGACGGACGCATCGCCGTTGCGTTCGCCTCCGCGCGGCCGATGGGAGCGTCCGATGCGCTGCTCGAAGTGACATTCGAGGCGTCCCGGCACGTGTCTCGGGCGCGGGAAAGCGCGATCCGCGCATCTCACCTGCGACTCAACCGGTCGCTGATCGAGACGGACTTCGCGTTCCCGTTTCGCATCGAGCCGTTCCAGACGCGTCTCATGGCGAACTACCCGAACCCCTTCAACCCGGAGACGTGGATTCCCTTCGAGCTGGCCGCTGACTCGGACGTGACGATCCGCATCTACGGTCTCGACGGCGGCCTCGTGCGGACACTGGAGTTGGGCGCACGGGGAGTCGGCGAGCACGTTGGGCGTGAAGACGCCGCCTACTGGGACGGCAGAAACGCGGAAGGCGAGGCGGTCGCGAGTGGCGTCTACATGTACGAGCTCGCCGCGGGCGACTACCACGCGCTCCGCAGGATGGTCGTCATGAAGTAACGTCTCGTCTCGCGGGCGCTACCGCGGCGCCGGACGGGCCCCGCCCCAGACGCACTGGGCCCGGCGCCGCGGCCTTTCTCTGCAATTCCATGTGAGATGCGGCCTCCGTGCTTCCTCCTATAGCATGGAGGCCATGGAATTGCCCGAGCTGACAGACCGAGCTGCGGTTGTCGCCGCACGGCGTGGCGATGCGGCCGCCTTCGCGTCCCTGGTGCGCAGGCACATGGGGTTGGTGCGCTCGATCGCGATTGGGAAGGGCGTCGGCGCGGCCGATGTGGACGACATCGCGCAGGAGACGTTCCTGGCCGCGTACGCGAGATTGGGTCAGTTGCGGACGCCGGATCGCTTCGCCGCGTGGCTCGCGCGCATCGCGCACCGTTGCGCGCATGGGCATCTGCGTAGACAGGAGTCTGCACAGGCGCGGGAACTCGCCACGGCGGGCCCGACATCAGAGGCCGCGGCGCAGGACGAACACGACCGGGCATCCGACAGAGCGTCCATCGTCTCCGCGGCTCTGCGCGCGTTGCCGGAGAGTCTTCGTCTGCCGCTGGCGATGCACTACTTTGCGGATGCGTCGCCGAACGAGATAGCACATGCCCTGTCCCTAAGCCGAGGCGCGGTCGATTCGCGACTGTACCGCGCGCGCGACGAAATGCGGAGATACCTGCGGCGATGCGGCCTGGACGGCGAGGCGATGGAACTGCTGCCATCGTGCGGGCCCGTCGTGCTCGCCGCGAGTGATGTCGCCGTCGAGGAAGTGATGCGGCGTCTGGATGCCGCAGCCCCGCATCCAGCCGCCTCTGGATCGTCGGATCTCGCCGTCGCGGCGCTGGGAGCAGTGGCGTGCATCGCAACGCTGTCTGCGGCCTTGGGATTTGCGCCCGTGCAGTGGGGTGGTCTCCGGCGTCCCGCCCAGCACGAGTCCCGCCGCCAACGAAACGCCCCTGGTGTCGTTCTTTTCGCGCCATCGCCATCGACAGTACGCCTGCTGATCCGCCCGGGCGACGAGGCGTATGGCTGGGTCCCGCACGACCCCACGCGAGATGCCACCGCGCCGACACGGGCCGGGACGGACGCCTCTGGCGCGCCGATGGCGGTCACGTCAAACGCATACGGAGTGTGCAAGCCCATCCCACCGACGAGCGGCGAGGTGACGTTACGGCTGCGCCTGAAGACGGCTCCGGCGGCAATGGACGCGTGTCTGGGGTTCATGTTTGGCGGGTCGATGTCGGCGCAGACGCTACTGCGCAAGGACGAAACCGACACGTGGTACTGCAACCGCTACGTCGCTGGGAACGCACCCGTGCGACTGGGCGACGCGCGTGGGGACTGGCGCGACGTCATCATCGTATACCGCACGTGGAGCGGGGCGTACGACCTGTACATGGACGGCGCGCTCGTGGCCGAGGACGAGACGTACGACCCGAGCGTCGTGGGTCTGCCGGTCACCGGAGTGTATATGAGCAGCGGCCGCGGCGACGGCGGCTGGCCACTCCACTTCTCAGGCATGCGGGTGTCCGCCCGCGACGGCGCCGCACTCAGGGCCGCGCGACCCGCCCGTGCGCTTGCCCCACGACCGGCGCCGAAGCGTGATCGCATGACGCTACACGCGGGCGAACTGGCGGGACAGGCGCTCGACCCGTCGCGTCCGCAAGTGCGCGTCTCGCCCGGGAATTCCGTCGTCGGATGGCTCGACGTGTCGGTCCTGAACACGCACAAGAACACAGCCGAGTTCCACGTCATCGAAACGCCCACGTGGGGCGCGCCGGACTCGGCCTACCGCGTCTTTCCGGCTGCGACGCCGCACGGCGAGACGCGGCACACCGTGCGCATTGACCGGCGCGCTCCCGAAACGCCAGGCAAGTACCGCCTCATACTTGCTGGCGCCGCGGAAACCGAACCGGGGCTCGTGGCGTCAGGCACGAACTGGCCCGTCGGTTCGCCTGTCTGGCGCAATGGCACAGATATCGCCGAGTGGTCCGAGGAACTCATCGGCGGGGCAATCGCGAACGGATCGGTGATGGCGCCCTGGCTCCACGGACGTGACGACGTGGGGGCATCCGAGGTGGCGGCTGTCGCCGTCGAAGTGGTTGTCGAGCGGATGTAGTGATCGCGCTCAGTGTCCTGGGATTCCCGGGCGGCACTCCGTTTGACTACATCGAAATACGTCACGTGTATATGGCGATGGCAGGCCGTCGCCAGGAAAGGAACCCATAGCATGGCTACGCTTCCCCGCTCGTGGATTCTGGGGGCGGTCGCCGCGGCGGCGCTGACTCCCGCTGCCGCATTCGCGCAGCAGCTCTCCGACACCCGCATCGCGTTTCAGACCGATCGGGACGGCAACCCGGAAATCTACCTGATGCGCCACGACGGCTTGGAACAGGAGAACATCACAAACACGCTCACGGATGAACGAGGCCCGACATGGTCGCCGGACGGGTCGCACATTGCGTTTGCGACAGACCGGGATGGCGCCCTCGAGGTGTACGCCATGATGGCGGAGGCCGGCGCCCTCGCGACGAGCCTGACCGGCCGCGCGGGTCACGATCACCGCGCGTCCTGGTCGCCCCTCGGCGACAAGATCGCGTTCACGGCGGAAGGAGACGGCAACCGCGAGATATACGTGATGAACGCTGACGGGACAG
>NYZG01000404.1 GCA_002687025.1 Candidatus Poribacteria bacterium | reverse complement strand
CGTCGGCAGCGTCGTATCGAGGACGCGCTCAAGCACCTCGCCGGCCTGGACGACGCTCTCCCTGCCACCGCGAAGTCGCTCGCGGGACATCTCGGGCTGCCGCTGCACCGGACGGTCGTCCTCGTGGGCGACATGCAGATCCAGGGGCTCGTGCGGATGTCGGGGCAGGAGGCACGTCTCACGGAGCGCGGGCAGCGCGAGGCGGTGCGTGTGGTGCGTGCGCACCGGCTATTCGAACGGTACCTGGCCGACGAAGTGGGGGAGCCGCTGAGCGCGTTGCACGACACCGCCGAACGACGGGAGCACACCCTTACGCCCGACGATGTCGACGCTCTGGACGCCCTCCTCGGCTATCCCGACTCCGACCCCCACGGCGACCCGATCCCCGATGGAGGCCGCACGCGGACCGAGGAACCCCAGGCGCCGCTGTCGGATTGGCCCATCGGCGCGCCGGGCGTCATCAGGCACATTGAGGACGAGCCACCGGGACTGCTGCGAGAAATCCTCGCGCAGGATCTACGTCCGGGAGATACGATCGAGATCACCGCGAGGAAAGCCGACGCGCTCACCGTCAACGACGGGGTCCGCCTTCGCGACTTGACGCTCCTCGCCGCCGCGCAGGTGCGCGTCGCGCCGGGCCGTTGGCGCGACGAGGCGCCGATGTCATCGCTCTCGGAAGGCGAAGCCGCCGTCGTGCGTCGCCTGGACGATCAGTGCAGAGGCGCCGCGCGGCGACGCTTGTTGGACCTCGGCTTGACGCCCGGCGCGCGTGTCACCTGCCTGTTCAGCGCGATGTTCGGAGAACCGGTGGCTTACCACATCCGGGGCGTCGCGATCGCTCTCCGCGTCGAGCAGGCGCGGGCCGTGTGGATAGCGAAGGGCGGGGCGCCCGCGGAGGATGTGCGCCGATGACGACGCAGGCCGCGGCTGCGCGGGAGGGCCTCGCCCTCATCGACGTCGCCCTGGCGGGCAACCCGAACACCGGGAAGAGCACCGTCTTCAACGCGCTCACGGGTCTGCGTCAGCACACCGGCAACTGGCCGGGGAAGACCGTCGCGCGCGCCGAGGGCTTCTTCGGACACGACGACGCTCGATACAGATTGGTGGATCTTCCCGGGACCTACTCGCTACGAGCCACATCGGTGGACGAAGAGATCGCGCGCGACCACATTCTGTTCGACGCCCCCGCGTGCGTCGTCATCGTGGTGGACGCCACGGCCCTGGAGCGGAACCTGCACTTCGCGCTGCAGGTGCTACAGATCACCGACCGCGCCGTCATCTGCCTGAATCTCATGGACGAGGCGCGCAAGAAGGCGATCTCCGTGGACACCGACGCGCTGTCCACATCGCTGGGCGTGCCGGTCATCCCCACCGCCGCGTTAACGGGCGAGGGCCTCGACGATCTGCGCGACGCGATCCACCGAGTCGCGACGGGCGCGGAGGACACCGCGCCGGCCCGCATGGACATGGGCGAGGCGTACGAACGTGCCGTCGACACCCTGGAGCCGGTAGTCAGGGAGCACAGCCCGCACGGGTTGAGCCCCCGATGGGCCGCCATGCGATTGCTCGATGGGGACGACCGAGTGCGTGAGGCGGTCGAGACGGGCGAGTTCGCCCCGGACGCGTTCGATCCCGACCGCGCGAGGGCTCTCCTCGCAAAGGCCGACGCACTACGCGAGACGCTCGACGAAGCCGCGCACGACGAGGTGGTGCACAGGATTTACGCTCAGGCCGAGCGCATCGCGAACGAGACATCGAAGGTCGTCGGCGCCGGGCGGTTGAAGTTCACGGACGCGCTCGACCGGGCGTTGACATCGCCCGTTCTCGGCCTGCCGGTGATGCTCATTGGGCTCGCGGCCATCTTCTGGGTAACGGTCGTCGGGGCCAACTACCCATCTCGCGCCCTCGCCACGGCGCTGTTCTGGGTTGAGGCGTGGGGGGCGGAGACGTTCCGCGATCTTGGGGCGCCGTTCTGGCTCACGGGTCTCCTATGGCACGGCGTGTACCGCGCCCTGGCGTGGGTCGTCGCGGTGATGCTCCCGCCGATGGCGATCTTCTTCCCGATCTTCACGATCCTCGAGGACTTCGGCCTGCTCCCCCGTGTGGCGTTCAACATGGACCGTGCGCTCAGGAAGGTGGGCGCCCACGGCAAGATGGCTCTGACGATGTGCATGGGCTTCGGCTGCAACGCCGCCGGCGTGACTGCGTGCCGTGTCATCGACTCGCCGCGAGAACGCCTGATCGCGATCCTGACGAACAACTTCGTGCCCTGCAACGGCCGGTTTCCTACGCTCATCATGCTCGCGATGCTCTTCGCCGCGGCTTCGATGCCGCCCGTGCTGGCGTCGTTCGTGGCTGCGGGCGCGGTAGTCGCGGTGACGATCGTGGGTATAGCCGTCACAATGGGCGTGTCGTGGGCGTTGTCGCGCACGCTGCTGAAGGGCGAGCCCAGCTTCTTCACGCTGGAGCTGCCCGCGTACAGGCGGCCTCAGATACTGCGCACGCTTTACACGTCGCTCATCGACCGGACGCTGTTCGTGCTGTATCGCGCCGTGATGATGGCGATGCCCGCCGGAGCGCTGATCTGGGTCGCCGGGGCAATTCACGTCGGCGACATGAGCCTCGCAATGTGGGTCGCGGGCTTCCTGGAGCCGATGGGGCGGTTGATGGGCCTCGACGGCGTGATCCTGTTCGCCTACATCGCCGCGATCCCTGCCAACGAGATCGTCGTACCGACCATCGTCATGATCTATATGGGGTCCGACATGATGTCGGAGATGGCAGGCCTGGACGACCTGCGCGCGCTGCTCATCGACGGGCAGGGATGGACGCTCCTGACGGCGTCGTGTCTGATGCTGTTCTCGCTCCTCCACAACCCCTGCTCGACGACCATCTGGACGACGTGGAAGGAGACGCGCAGCGCGAAGTGGACTGCCCTCGGCGCCGTAATCCCGCTTGGGATAGGCGTCGTCGTGACGGTTGCCGTGGCAGCCCTCGCGCGGCTACTCTGACGCCGTCGTGTCCCGTGCGTTGACGGCCGCCGATCAGGGGTCCGCATGCCTGCGCCATCCGTACCCGAAGGCCCCGATGCGCTAACCATCGAGTGGCTGTCCGCAGCGCTCTCGCGCCCTGTCGAGGCGTTCGACGTAGAGCCGCTCGGAACTCCCGGCGGGCTGGTCGGCCGTCTTGTGCGCCTGGCGATTCGGTATCCTGGCTCGCGGCAGGGACCCGCAAGGCTCGTCGCGAAGTTCAGCGCCGAGGACGGGTGGGCTCACGCGCTCTTCGACAAGGTCGGGCTGTACGAGCGGGAGACGCGCTTCTATCTCGACATCGCGCCACGGGGCGGGTCGTACGCTCCCGCATGCCACTACGCCGCCTACGATCCCGACCAACATCGCTCAGTCCTCCTCCTCGACGAGTCCCCGGCGCCGGGCTGGCCGGACCTTGGAGATGAGGACATCATGCGCCTGGTGCGCGCCATCGCCCGCTACCACGCGCGATGGTGGGATGATCCGCTGATCGCGTCGTTCGACTGGATGCCGGGAATCATGTCAGGAAACGCCGAGGCCGGCGCCGAGGTGTTGGCCGAGGCGTGGCACATCTGGCGGGAGCGGGTCGGCGCCGTACTCCCGTCTCCGTTCCGCGATGTCGTCGAGGCCTACGTCGCGAGCATGTCACGCGTCCGCGGCGCCCTCGAAGAATCGCCCCGGACGGTCCTGCACTTCGACTTCCACGTGGGGAACGTCCTCCTTTGGCCCGGAGCGCGGGACGTGGCGCCGACCTTCATCGACAGCTGTCCCGTGTACGGTCGCGGCGTATACGACGTGGCGCACTTCGGCCTCGTGTCGCTCTCTCCCGAGCGCCGCCGCGGCCTAGAGGCCCGGATGGTCGATGCGTACCATGTCACGCTCCTGGAGCGCGGCGTCACCGGGTATTCCCGCGCGCGTTGCGACGAGGACTACCGCCTGTCGGTCCTTGCCGTGATGCACCGGGTTCTACTCTCCACGATGGTGGTGCTGCGCATGGAACACCCCGACGGCGAGGCCGTCGCCATGGGCATCGCCCGCCAGTTCTCGGAGGCGGCGGCGCAGCACGATCTCGTGTCCCTCTGCGGCGCCTATCGGACGTAGCGCGCGTGTCCCGCCTGCGGCTCGGAGCCAGAACGCCCATGGGCGCCGGCATATCCGTCGGCTACATGTATGGTCGGCGGCCTGAATGCGTCGTAGGCGCCGAGAATAATGGAGGTGGCGATGGATTCCCGAGAACGTGTTCTGACGGCGCTGCGGCATTCCGAGCCGGACCGCGTCCCGTACGACCTGTCCTCCACGCCCGTGACGGGCATACACCGCATCGCCTACGCCGGCCTGAGGAATGAGCTCGGCCTCCCCAAGCGCGACCCCGTCATCTGGCATCAGATGCAGCAGCTCGCCTGGGTCGACGACGACGTCCACGCGGTGATGGAAACCGACGTGAAGGGCCTGCGCCCCAAATCGGCCGGTACGTGGACGCCCCAGGAGCGGCAAGACGACACTTATCTGTACTTCACCGACGAGTGGGGCGCCGAGCGCCGCATGCTCCGCGACAACGGCTACTACTACGACCTGTGCGCCAGCCCTCTCGCCGACGCCACGTCGCCACGAGACATCGAGGCGCACGCCTGGCCGGACCCGACGGACGTCGGCCGGCTCGACGGCCTGCGCGAGCTGGCCGTCCAGGCGCAGAGCGAGGGGCGCGCGTTCATCCTTGGTGGGATATGCGCGGGCATGCTCGAGATGGGCCAGTGGCTGCGGGGCTTCGAGGAGTTCTACATGGACCTCGCGGCGGATCGGGCCCTCGCCGAGGCCCTGTGCGACAAGATCATCGAACTGAAGATGGACTACTGGAGCCGCGCCCTCCCCCTCCTCGGCGACCTGGTGGATGTCATCCAGGAGGGCGACGACTACGGCGGCCAGCATACGCTCCTCGTCTCTCCGGCCGTGTGGCGGGAGGTGTTCAAGCCGCGCCTGGCCACGCTGATGGCCCACATCAAGGGGCTCGCGCCGCACGCGCACATCTTCTTCCACGCCTGCGGGAGCGTCTACGACATCCTGCCCGACCTGATCGAGGTGGGCGTCGACATCCTGAACCCCGTGCAGGTAGCCGCGGCGAAGATGGGCAGCCGAGAGCTCAAACGCGAATTCGGCGACTCTCTCACCTTCTGGGGCGGCGGCGTCGACACGCAGCACGTGTTGCCGTTGGGGACGCCCGAGCAGGTGCGCGACGAGGCAAAGCGCCGTATCGATGACTTCGCGCCAGGCGGCGGTTTCGTCTTCACGACGGTCCACAACATCCAGGCGGACGTGTCCCCTGCGAACGTCCTCGCCATGCGCGAGGCGGTGCGGGAGTACGGCGTCTACGGCTAGGCCCGGCGCCGTCCAAGCTCAGTCGACGCCCTCTCGGAGTATGGCCCACGTCACGGCGCGCGTCCTGACCGGCGACACGGGCGCAAGATGGCCTGGTATGAACCAGTCGGCCGCTCGCGGGAACGCCTCGTGGTGGGTGATGCGCGACACGAAGGCTCCGTTGAGGTCGAATGCCGCCAATTCGACGTGATCCCAGACTCTCGCCGACAGCAGGTACTTCCCGTCGGGAGACACGGCGAACAGACGGCCGCCCCACCCGTCGTCGATGACATGTATGGAGCGATCCGCGACATCGATGCGGCGTAGGCCGCCTGGGTCGGCCTTGTAGTAGATGGAGGCGCCATCCGCCGACCAGTGGGCGTCGTACCCCTCCTCCCCGTCCGGCAGCATGGCGACTGCGCCGCCGCCCTCGGCGTCGACCACATGGATGCGCGTGCGCTGGGCGTCGATCGTCCATGCCGCCACGAGCAGGCTACGCCCGTCGGGCGACCATTCCAGATTGTTGAGCCGCCCGAGGTCCAGCTCCTCCGTCAGAACCCGATACTCCGACCCGTCCGCGCGGTACGTGACAACTTCCCACGTCTCAGCGTCAGGTACGCGATTCGGGCCAAGAATCGCGTACCATTCGCCGTCAGGCGATATGTCTTTCACCCCGTGTTCGGGCGTGAACTCCTCGAAGGCCCCGGTGTCCGTGTCCACGAGCTTGCCGTTGATGACGACGCCCGATCCGTCCGGCAGCCACAGTGGGTCCGCCCAGTTCTCTGCCAGTTCGGTGTGACGGCCGCCGTCCGCGTCTACCGCATAGACGAGCATGGCTCCATCCGTGAGGCCCCGATACACAATCCGGCCGACCGGGCCGTCAAGAGCCACGGCCATGGACGCCGTCACGAACAGAGACACGAATACGGCAACGCGCATGGGTATACCTCCACGGCGCGAGACGGCCACTGTGTGCGGCCCGCACGCCCTACGCCGACGGCGCGGTCACGACGTTCACGAGGCGCCCCGGCACGTAGACCGTCCGGGTGACCTCGCGACCTTGCAGACATTCTGCGATCCCGGGCCCCTCCAGCGCCAGCGAAACCGCCTCGGCCTCCTGGACGTCGGCGCGCGCCTCGACCCGCGCCCGCACGCGTCCGTCGACCTGCACCACCAACGTCACGGTGCCCGGCGTCGGTTCAGCGTCCGCCCGTGGCCACGCCTGTACGTGTACGCTGCCGACGCCCTGGAGCGTCCGCCACAGCTCTTCGGCGATGTGCGGGGCGAACGGCGCAAGCAGCAACGCGAACGTCCGAGTCGCCTCGGCAATCTCCGCAGTGTGGCCCTCCCGTCGCAGCCTGGGTGTGAGCGCGTTGAGCAACTCCATGAGGCGCGCGATGGCGGTGTTGAAGCTCAGCCGCTCGATGTCGCGTTCGACGCGGCGGATCGTCTCATCACGCAAACGCGCGAGGTCGGTGTCTTCTCCATCCACGGCCGGGCGACTCGCCAAGTCTCGCGCGAGTCGCCACGCGCGTTCCAGGAATCGACGCGAGCCGACGATGCCCTCCTCGTCCCAGACGCAGTCGTCCTCGAACGGCGCCATGAACAACACGTGGACGCGCAGCGTGTCGACCCCGTGTTTGGCCGCGACTTCGTTCGGGGTCACCACGTTGCCGGTGGACTTGGACATGCGACTCACGCGGCCCGTGGCCGTGTCGCGCGCGTGCATGACTCCCTGGCAGCGCAGCTTGGGGAACGGCTCGTGGAACGGCGTGATGCCCGCGTCCGCCATCACGTGCGTCCAGAAACGCGCGTACAGCAGATGCATCGTCGCGTGATCCGACCCACCGACGTACAGGTCCGCAGAGCCCCAGTCCGCCAGCGCCTGCGCGTCGAAGGGGCCGTCGGCGTGCGCGGGACTGAGATACCGCAGGAAGTACCAACTCGAACACGCGAACCCGTCCATCGTGTCGGTTTCTCGTCGCGCCGTGGCGCCGCACCGTGGGCAGTCGGTGTTCACGAACTCCGGCACGTTTGCCAGGGGCGACCGCCCATCCCCACCGGGCTCCCACCGGTCGATGTCAGGCAGGACGACGGGCAACTCGGCCTTCGGGGCCGGCACGACGCCGCACGAGTCGCAGTGGACGATTGGGATGGGCGCCCCCCAGTACCTCTGCCGTGAGATCAGCCAGTCACGCAGTCGGTACTTGACGGCACGACGGCCGACACTCCGCCGCTCGACCCAATCGGCGATGCTCGTCGCCGCGTCGCTAGAGCCCATGCCGTCCCACCGGCCGGAGTTGGCCATGAGGCCGTCGCCGGTGTGCGCCTCGGTGAGACTCGCGCCATCCCATCCCGCGGGAGCCACGACGACCGGCGTGCAGATGTCGTGGGCCGCCGCGAACGCGAAGTCGCGCGTGTCGTGCGCCGGAACGCCCATTACCGCGCCCGACGCGTACCCCATCAGGACGTAGTCGGCCACGAATACCGGCGTCCGCGTGTCGTTGACAGGGTTCACGACGTACGCGCCGGTGAACACGCCCGTCATGGCCCCGTCCTGGCGTCCTCGATCGAGGTCGCTTCGTTGCGCGGCTTCGCGGCAGTACCGCTCGACGCGCTCCCGGCGCGAGGGCGTCGCCATCTCCTGGGCGAACGGATGTTCGGGGGCCAGCACCACGAACGTGACGCCGCACACCGTCTCGGGGCGCGTTGTGAAGACGTCGAGACTGAAGCCACCGTCGACGGACGGCATGGTTATCTCGACGCCCTCGCTGCGCCCAATCCAGTTCCGCTGCGCCGTCTTGACGCGCGCCGGCCAGTCGAGCGCGTCCAGTCCGTCGAGCAAGCGGTCGGCGTACTCCGTGATGCGGAAATGCCACTGAACGAGATCCCGTCGATGCACTCCCTCGTGGCCCCGCCAGCAGACGGCACCGGCCTCGACCTGCTCGTTCGCCAACACGGTTTCGCACACGGGACACCACCATTGGCGTCCAGGCGCGCGATAGGCCAGCCCGCGTTCGTGCAGCAGCAGGAAGAACCACTGCGTCCACCGGTAGTAGTCCGGCGCACTCGAGTCGATCTCCCGCTCCCAGTCGTACGAGCACCCCAGCAGGTCGAGTTGGTCGCGGTAGTTCGCGGCATACTCGGCCGTGGTGTCTCTG
>NYZG01000403.1 GCA_002687025.1 Candidatus Poribacteria bacterium | reverse complement strand
GCGCCACCTCCAGTATGACACGATGCGTGCCGTCCGTCTCACGGAAGGCGGCGCAGATGACGATCGGGCAGTCCAGGTGGCGGGCCAGTGCCGCGGGGCTCGCCTCGCAGGAAGCCGCGCGCCCGAAGAACGACACGAAGATGCCGGTCTCGCCGGCATCCTGGTCGGCCAACAGCCCGACGGCGCGGCCTTGTCTGAGGGCCGCGAGCAACGGCCTCAATCCGCCCCGTCGCGAGATGATGTCCAGACCGGTGACGCGCCGCCGTCGGTCGACCAGCCGCCCCACAACGGGGTTGGGGATGGGGTGCGCGAGCACGACGGGGTCTCTGTGGAGTGAGGGCCAGAGGGGAGCCAGCAGCTCCCAATTCCCAGTGTGCGGGATGAATACGACTACGCCGACCCCCTGCGCCGAGAACGCGTCGAGGTGCTCACGGCCCTCCACGCGGACACGCGAGGCGTGCATACGACGCCATCGGTGGAAGGTGAGCAGCTCCAGGGCGTTGAGACCGACGTGGCGGAAATGCTCCCGCACACGCGCGTCGAGCTCGGGCGGGGACAGCCGGGGGAAGGCGTGGCCGATGTTCTCCTCGGCCACCGCCCGTCGCGTCCTCAGCACCCGGTACAGCGCCGCGCCTAGTGTCTCGCCGACGCGTGCGACGGCGGCGCGCGGCAGCAGGCCTGCCGCGATCGACACACCCCATGCGCCGCCACCCGCGACGAGTGCGCGCACGCCTAACGGTCGGCTGTCTTCTGCGCGACGCAATTCTCTCCGGCCTCCTGCGTTCGGCGCCCGATTGTACGCCCGGCAGCGCCAGCCGCCAACGACCGGGCCGGCGCCCGTTGCCGACTGTGCGTCGCTGCGGTACTGTCACCGCCTGAGGAGACCCGAGATGCTCATCGATACGCATGTACCCGTCGGGCGCGTGTGGGACACGTACGAGCCGATGACGGCTCAGATCATGCTGGACTGGATGGACGCTCACGAAATCGAGATGGCCGTGCCGCTGCCATTGGAGAGCCCCGAGAGCGCCAGTTACTACATCCCGACCGGCGACATGCTGGCCCTGTGCGCCGCACACCCCGACAGGTTCATCCCCTTCTGCGTCGTGGACCCACGCATGTCGGTCGCTCGCGGCAGGCAGAGCTTCCGGTCGATCATCGGTTCCTACGTGGACCAAGGGGCGATCGGTTTTGGCGAGGTCAAGGTAGGGATGCCGATGGCCGACCCGCGGCTGCAGGTCATCTACGAGGCGTGCGACGACTTGCGGCTGCCCCTAGTGTTCCACATCGACAACGTGCGCTGCACGGACACCCCGCGCCTGGACGGTCTCGAGGCGATGCTGCGCACATATCCCAACGTCAAGTTCATAGGGCACGCGCCGGGCTTCTGGTCGGCCATCTCGGCCGACGTCACCGAGGCCGACATGGGCGGGTACCCCAAGCGTCCCGTCGTCCCGGGCGGCCGGCTCGACACGCTCTTCGCCACGTATGCCAACCTGTACGCCGACCTATCGGCGGGGTCGGCGCACACCGCTATCACTCGGGACTGGGCGTTCGGGCAGGCGTTCCTGGAGCGGAACCACCGCCAGCTCCTGTTCGCGACGGACTATCTGCACCCGACGCAGGAAGTGCCGCAGTTCGACATGTTCGCCGCCGCCGATCTGTCCGATGTGGCGCGCGCGGCGATCGGCGGGGCGAATGCGCGCGGCCTCTTCGGGGCCTAGCGTCACAGCCAGGCCCTAGACACGTGAGAGGATAGGCATGGGGCGTCCCGTGAGGGTTGCGGTGATGGGGCTCGGGCAGAGAGGGCTACAGCACCTGAAGTCGCTGTGGAGCTTACGCGACGAGGGAGTCGTGCAGATCGTCGGCCTCGCGGACGCGTTCGTCGAGAACCTTGCGCCCGGGAAGATCGCCCAATACGTCCCCGACTACGCGCCCGAGGGAATCGCCACCGACGCGTCCGTCCACGTCGTCATGCGCGATGCCGCTCCCGACGCGCTTTTCGTCGCCATCCCGCCGGGCGTGCACGCCGGCGAAGTGGTCGCGGCGGCGGAGGCAGGCGTGCACCTGATGGTCGAGAAACCGATGAGCCTATTCCTGGACGAGGCCGTGGACATGGAGCGCGCCATCGAGGACAGTGGCGCCATCGCCACCGCGGGGTTCCAGCAGCGGTACAGCCCCCGGAACGAGGCCGTGCGCGACTTCCTCGCCGACAAGCGCGTCGTCATGGTCAACGTTGTTCACAACGGGGCATTGGAGAACCACTCGATCAAGCACACGCCCACCGACAGGTTGGACGGGCCGAGGAACCGCGTCTGGACGGCGAGCATGGAGTGGTCGGGCGCGTCCGTGGTCGAGGCGGGCATACACCAGGTCGATCTGATGCGCTACTGGTGCGGCGATATCGAGTGGGTCGAGGCCAACTACGCCCACCGCGACGCCTCGGACATCGAGGACGGCGGCGACAACCCGTACGCCTACCGTGTTGCGTACGGCTTCGAAGGCGGCGCTATCGGCAGCCTGATCATGTCCAGGCTACGCAAGGCGTACTACAACGACGGGTACCAGGGCATCACGTGGACGCACGGGCATGTGAAGTTCGAGGGGCGCGACGCGGTGGCATACTACTACGAGGGGCCATACCCGCCGGAGCAACGCCCGTCCGCGGAGCAGCTTCGCCACGTGCTCCCGGCCGCAGCCGGTGAGGATCCGACGACAGGACTGGCGCGCGCCTTCGTCGAGGCCGTCGCAACCGGCAGCGACGCCGGCTTGCGCAGCACGTTTGCAGGCAGCATGAACAGCCTGTCGGCTGTCCTCGGAGCGAACATCTCTGATCATCTCGGCGGCGAGCGCGTGTACCTCGCCGACCTCACCAGAGCCGACCGCTACGCCCAATTCCGCCGCCGTCCGGGGCCCGCAGCGGCGTGATTCCCTTGGAGGCCCGGCCCCGCAAGCGTACAATTGTCCCGTCGCGCCGCCGCATACCCTCGGGACGACCGACGAAGATGGACACCGTAAACGCACGCGAGCAGTTCGAGGCGGCGATGGACCACATCGCCGGCGATCGGCGCGTCGAGGCGCGCGACGGCTTGCTGGCCATTCTGCGGGACACGCCCGACTACGTAGAAGCGCGACTCGCCCTAGGCGTCCTGATGGGCGGAGAGGGCGAGACCGACGACGCCCGGCGCCATCTGCGCTTCGCGATGGAGCAGATCGCGCTGAACCCGCGGATCGGCAGTGAGTCGCTCCGCGCGCAGGTGCTCGTGAATCTGTGCGCCCTCGCCCTGGCTGAGGACGACTACGAGGATGTCCTCGCCTGGGAGGACGTCTTCGGGCAGATGGCGGAGGCCCTGCGCCGGCAGGGGTTGAGTCAGCGCGCCGCGTCCATTCTGTTCGACGCAGCCAATCGTGCCACCGAGGCCAAGCGAGGCGAGCAGGGCCACCGACTATACCTGCGGGCGCTCGAGCTCGACCCGGCGTTCGCGGAGGCCTGGTACAACGTCGCCGTGATCGCCGCGGAGGATGGTGGGTTCGCCGAAGCCAAAGAGGCGTTGCGCCGGGCCATTGACGCCGACCATGCCTTCCCTGACGCGCACTTCCTCCTCGGGACCCTCCTCCTCGGCGACTCCCCGGAGGAGGCGGCCGAGTGCATGAGCGCCGCCGTAGAGCTCGCGCCGGAGAACGCCCGTTGGATCACTCTCACGGCCTCGGCATACGCTCGTCAGCGCGAATTCGCGAAAGCTCGCGAGTGGTTTCGCCGAAGCCTCACCCTCGACGACGACCAGGCGGATGCCCACCTCGGCTATGCCGTGGCGTGTCGTGCGTTGGGCGACCTCGGGGCGGCCCGAGGCTCGCTCCAGAAGGCTTTCGAGCTGGACCCCGGACTGGCATCGCAGATACAGGGCATGATGGCGGCCGACGGCTGACAGGAGTCGACCACATGCGCATCGCGATACACGTCGGCGACATCTCGCTGGAGGCCGTGCTCAACGAATCCACCACGGCATCCGCGCTCTGGGAAGCGCTGCCGATCGAGGCGGACGGGAGCGTCTGGGGCGACGAGATCTACTTCCCCGTCCCGTTAGATGCCGAGCCCGAGGACGCCAAGGAAGTCGTGGATATGGGCGAAATCGCCTACTGGTCGCCTGGGTCCGCCTTCTGCATCTTCTACGGCCGCACGCCCGCAAGCCGCGGCGACGAGATAAGACCTGCGAGCGCCGTGAATCCGTTGGGGCATATCCAAGGCGACGCCACGACGCTTCGGGGCTCCCGCAATGGCGTCCGCGTCACGCTCGAGCGCCTAGAGTGAGTCGCCACTTCCGTCCGCTGGACTTCGACCAGATTCGGACGATCCCTCTCGCCGAACGCGCCAACAAGGTGAGCGTGGGCGACGTCGCGGTCCCGGTTCGCGCCGGAATGCGGGTGTCCGACCTACTGGCGGGCCTGCCCGACCAACTTGCCGGAGCCGATCTGCGATCTTTCGTCTCGGGTGTCGCTGATGCCGTACGCGGCGGCGGCGTGGTGATCGCGATGATCGGCGGGCATGTCATAAAGGTGGGTCTCGCCCCGATCCTCATTCAGCTGATGGAGGCCGGGGTGATCCACGCGCTCGCCATGAACGGGTCGGCGAGCATCCATGATTTCGAGCTAGCCCTCGTGGGCGGCACCAGCGAGGATGTCGCCGAGACGCTCGAAACCGGCGAATTCGGCATGGCCGAAGAAACCGGCCGTCTGATGAACGAAGCGCTCGCGCGTTATCCAGACGACGGGATGGGAGGCGCGCTGGGTCGAACTATCAGCGACGACGACTTCCGGCACGCGGACGTCAGCGTGCTGGCCGCTGCCCGCCGCCTGGGCGTTCCGGCGACCGTTCACGTAGCCATTGGCACCGATATCGTCCACCAGCATCCCACTGCGGATGGCGCGCGGATCGGCGAGGCGACCTTCGCGGACTTCCGGCGATTCGCGTCCGTCGTGGCTGACCTGGACGGCGGGGCGGCGCTGAACATCGGCTCCGCGGTTGTGATGCCGGAGGTGTTCCTGAAGGCCCTCACGATCGCGCGCAATCTGGGACACGGCGTGACGGATTTCGTCGCCGCTGATTTCGATATGACGCGTCACTACCGGCCGGGTGAGAACGTCGTGCAGCGGCCCACGAGCCGTGGTGGCCGCGGCTACCGGTTCACAGGGCGCCACGAAATCATGATCCCACTGCTGGCCGCGTGCCTTCTCGACGCCCTCGCCGACTGACTACACCATCCACCACGTGCCCACCGCGATGCGTTCCTTGCCGAACGCGCGATGCTCCGGCGCCAGCGTGGCGAGCAACTCGTGCGCTTTGCGGCCGATAGCGTCACTCGCGAGATCGACGCACTTCGCTCCCACTTCCGCGGATGCATGCTCGCGTGGATCGAGCCCGCCAATGCCGGACGGGGCCTTCATGTCCAGGTTCAGGGGCCCGTCGCCCAGCGTGTCGATGTCGACACGGTCGGGGTGGAAGAACATCATGTCGGAGGTCTCCCACTTGGCGGCATGGTCGGTGCTACTGTCCGGGCCGTCGCTGAGGGTGATCTCCCACATGCCCGCGCCGGCCGCCGTCCCGTCGTCGAGGACAGGCGCCAACGCCGCTTCGATCATGTCTATCATCCCGCGCACGTTGTGGCCGCTCACCCCGATGATGACGCGGAATCCGGTGGACTTCAGGCGGTCGAAGAGCTGCGTGAGAGTCGGCGTGACGACATCCATACCCCATCCGTCGTGCACGAACATGGGCGGATAGACCACGCCGCCATGCCTCTCGGCCGCTTTGCACAGCACGCCGTGCGCCTTCAGCGCGTCCGTCCCGAGGGGCAGGTGCTCCCCGTGCCACTCGATGGGCCCGAACGGCACGTACACCGCCGGGAACTCGCGGCCGCGCGCCTCAAGCTGCGCAGGTCGTAGGAACTGCATCTGGACATCGCGAGAACACTCGGGCGAGATCATCGTCTCCTCCTGCGGTCTCGGGTCGGTGGACCTCATCGGTCGGATGGCGCGTCGCGGCCGAGATCCTGGGGGAGCGGGCGCGCCCTGCGGGCGTGGTCATCCAGGAGGACGTCGGCGAGCATCTCCCGAATCTCCGCCAGCTCCTCGCGCACTTCCGCCATGTCCGAGTTCCTGCCGTCGCCCTGGCGCGCTTCCGCGGCGATGCGCTTGATCTCCATCTGGCGCGCGATCAGCTTGTATCCCAGCACGACGGCCACGATCCAGACGAGTAGCTCGGGGCCCATGGTTTCCCCACCGGTGGCGCTTGCGGTCACCCACGTATGCGTCTCTCAGGCGCCAGGCTACTGCGCGGATGCCTCGCGCGCAAGGCGCGGCCGGCCCTGGCGGGCCACGCCGTACGCGACCGTCAAGAGTGTGGCGGCGGAGGCCCGGGCGGCCGGCCGCGAAGAGGAATGCCGCGCGCCGACTGAGTGCGGGACAGCCCACTCGCGCAGGCGGCGGGGCCATGCGTCCTTGTCAAACGTCCCGCCAGACCCGACAATGCGGCTACGGGTGTTCGCGACTACTAGCAGCAGCAGGACAAGGCTCGTCCATGGTACGCATCGGCATCATCGGCATCGGGTTCATGGGCAAGACGCACTGGGACGCCGCCCAACAGGTAAGCGGCGGCGAGGTGACCGCAGTCTGCACCCGAAGCGAGAAGAAGCTGTCCGGCGACTGGAGCGACATTCAGGGCAACTTCGGCGGCCCGGGCGGACAGGTCGATCTGTCCGACACGAGGAAGTACCGCGCGGTCGACGACATCCTGGCCGATCCCGACATCGACCTCGTCGATATATGCCTCCCGACGGCGCTGCACAAGGAAGTGACGATCGCGGCGTTCGAGGCCGGCAAACACGTGCTGTTGGAGAAGCCCATCGCCGTGCAACTAGCCGACGCGGACGAGATGGTCGCCGCCGCGAACGCCTCGGGCCGCAAGTTTTTCGTCGGCCAGGTGCTGCGCTTCTTCCCGGAGTTCGACTTCATCAAGCGCGCGTTGGATAGCGGCGAGTACGGAGCGCTGAAGGGGGCGAACTTCAAGCGCATCATCTCGTCGCCCTCATGGGGCGAGAACTGGTTCGCCAACCTGCCCCAGTCGGGCGGGCCCGGCATCGACCTGCACATTCACGACTCCGACTTCATCGTATACATTCTGGGCGTGCCGGACAGCGTGTATTCGTCGGGGATACTGATCGAGGGCGAATACGCGCAGTACATCGCGACGCACTACGCCTACGAGGAACTGGGCGTCACGCTCACCGCGCAGAGCGGCGCGATCGCCCACGGCGGCCGACCGTTCGAGCACGGCTTCGACGTCTACTTCGAGAACGCGACGGTCCAGTACAACTCGTCGTGGGGCAGCCCGCTGTGCGTCGTCACGCCGGACGGGGTCGAGGAGCCGGAGCTGTCCGCCGAGGATGGCTTCGTCCGTGAGATTCAGTACGCCGTGGACACCATCGCCAACGACACGGAACCGACGCTCCTGTCCGGTCAGTCGGCGCGCGATTCGTTGGCCCTGTGCTGGCGCGAGGTGGAGTCGGCCCGCACGGGGAGCGTCGTGCGGCTGAAGTGAACGGCATCGCGGTTAAACCGACGGCGCGTTTCGGACGTTAAACCATATGCCGTGGTCGGGCGTTCGATTCGGAACGGAGGCATCCAATGGCGTTCATCCTCAAGTTTGCCATGCTGGCGGCGACGATGGCGGTCGCCAACCTCTTTGCGGGGGTGGGCGGCAAGGCGACTCGGTTCCTGTTCCGTCGTGTCTTCCGCCGATAGGTCAACCGATACGCCCAAGATGGCGTTACCATCAAGGCCCACGCACACACGCGTCGAGGCGCGGAAGGAGGGTACTCATGGAGAACACATCCTACAAACGCGGCGGCGGTCACACGCGACACCGGAGAACCCGTTGGGCGGTTTGCGGCCTCGCCGTGGTCGTCGGCGCGCTCGCCGTCAGTTCCGCGGCCTGGGCGCGGTATTACGGCGGCTTCGGATACGAGTATACGTACGAGAACAGCTACCGACCCGAGCGACTCAGCCGCGAGCACCGCGTCGGCGGCGAGATGGACGACTGGCTCGAGCGCGGGAACGCGACCGTCACGCTCAGCCCGGTGTTCGAAGACGGTATCCGCGTGGCCGCATGGGCGCAGGGCGGCGAGGGGCCGGAAGAGTACGAATTCGGCATCGCCAGCGCCATCTACCACTTCGAGATCCCAGACCGCGCCCGGCAGGTCAAGATCCGCATCCGCTACGAGGGCGACGGCCGAGCCCAAGACCTGGGTGACGGCTACGCCATCGCGGGCCGCGTCTGGCTCCGCCATGCCGGCTCGCAACCCGGCCCGGATTCCGACGAGCCACTTCAGGGCGACACGTTCATCCTGCGCTCCGACCATCGTACCGAGACCATCGAGGTTGGCGCGCATAAGTACGTGGATGGTACGGGCATCCTGGAGCTCCACGTCGTCGCGGACGGCGCGAACCGCGTCGATGTCGACTACATAGAGCTGGAGTCGTTCAGCACGGAGCGCCAGACGCGCGTCGTGCGGCACTATGTCCCCGGCTATCGGTTCCGGCCGTGGCAGGCGTACACCTACCAGTACTACTACGGCGGGCCCTTCTACCTGATGACCGACTACGGGTACTACCTGCACTGGGACTTCCCGTACGGTCACACGACGTACATCGGGCTCCGATCCCGGCATCGCTCGTACCTGCGCGGCTCATATAGGTCGCGGTACCCGTCTCGACAGACGCGGGTCCACTACGTCCGGCGCGCCGGCAGTCGCACGCGCGTCAATCGCTGGACAGGCGACCTACAGACGACACGCGGGCAGTACGAGCGTGGCCGAGGGACGGCGGCGAAGATCCGACGCGCGCCCGCGGAGGCCCCGGGCACACGGCAGGCTGTCACGACGACGCTGGAGAAATACCGTCGGGCCCCCACCACCACTGACAGGCCAAACCGAGCGCTGGCGAAGTACCGCAGATCGACGGCGAGCAGTCGGTACGGCGCGCCGTATGCGGCGGCCGAGCGATCCGCGTATGGCACGACGAAAACGCGACGCGCCCCGCGCGAGACGGCTACACGCCTCCCGCAGTACCG
>NYZG01000402.1 GCA_002687025.1 Candidatus Poribacteria bacterium | reverse complement strand
GCGAGCCGATCTACCGGAGCGTCTTCGGCCTGCTGCGGCACTGCGGCGACGCGGAGCTCGCGGCCCTCATCGCGCCGCGCGCTCTCATCGTCGAGTCATCTCCGCATCCCGCGGTGGATGGGCCCCCACCGTCGCGCGACGGCCGAGGAGGCGCGGCCCCCGGCCGCATCGACACGCCCCGCGCGACCGGTGTCGACGACGAAATCCGGCGAGCGCGCGCCCTCGCGGGCGCCGACTTCGTCACACTGGTCAACGGCTCGGTAGCGTTCGACGCCGACTTCCGCGCGGCCGTGGCCGACCGGTTGAGCGCATCTGTCGTCGGGGACGCGGCGCCGCCGAGAATCCAGCGGCCCGCGCGAGGCAGCGACGCCCGCGAGAAGGCGCAGTTCGACGAGCTCGTCGAGGACACCCAGGCGGTCATGCGGGAGTCGGAGTTCACGAGGCGCGCCTACTGGGCCGACGCGGACGCCACCGACGAGACCACGTGGGGCGCGAGTTGCCGTGAGTACCGTGAGCGGATGTGGACCGATGTGATCGGGAAGCTGTCGTCAGCGACCGTTGCGGCCGACCCACGCAGCCGGCTCTTCTGCGAGACCCCGGCGTATCTGGGGTACGAAGTGCGACTCGACGTGTACGCGGACGTGTTCGCATACGGGATCCTGCTCGTGCCACGTGGCATTGAGGATGGCCAGGAGCGACCCGTAGTCGTCTGCCAGCACGGGCTTGAGGGGCGTCCGCGGGATCTGGCCGATCCGAGCGTGCAGAACGACGCGTATCACCAGTATGCCTGCCGTCTCGCCGAGAGGGGCTTCATCACTTTTTCGCCGCAGAACCCGTACATCGGCGAGGACGAGTTCCGCTCCCTTCAACGGAAGGCGAATCCGCTCGGGCTGTCCCTCTTCTCGCTCATCGCTCGCCAGCATGAACGCATCATCGAGTGGCTTGGGCGCCTCCCCTGCGTCGACCCGGCGCGCATCGCGTTCTACGGGCTGAGCTACGGCGGCAAGACGGCGATGCGCGTCCCCGCGCTGCTGGAGGGCTACTGTCTCTCGGTCTGCTCCGCCGACTACAACGAGTGGGTGTGGAAGAACACCTCCGCGCGCAGCCCGTACAGCTATCTGGTCACGGGCGAATACGAGATGTTCGAATTCGATCTGGCCAACACCTTCAACTACGCCGAGATGAGCTGGCTGATATGCCCGCGGCCCTTCATGGTCGAGCGCGGACATCACGACGGCGTCGCCCCGGACGAATGGGTGTCCTACGAATTCGCGAAGACTCGCCGTCGCTACGTAGAGCTCGGCATCGCCGACCGCGTAGAGATCGAGTTCTTCGACGGCCCGCACACCATCAACGGCCAGGGCACGTTCGACTTCCTTCACCGACATCTCGACTGGGCGGCGCCCAGCTGAGGCGAATGCGGCCCGGCCGGTTAGCGCGCCATCAGCTCGCGCCAGAACGACGGGATCGGGCGCCCCATGTTGTCCACCGTCACTCGCTCCGCCGGGTCGAGGAAGTCGTAGAGCGCGCGGGTGAGCGGCGTCGCGAGCCCGGCTTCCTCCGCCTCCCGCAGGAAGTAGCCCAACTCCGGGAACTTGACGTAGAACGCCGGGTCGTCACTCGTCGCGACGCTCCTCGCCACGCCCGCAAACTGGGCGCGGAACCCGTCCGGCCCGCCGACCGCCTGCAGGATCGCCTTGGGATCGACGCCCGACTGCACGCCGAACGCCATCGCCTCGACATACGCCGCGAGCCCAAGGCCCATCGCTAGCTGGTTCACGGCTTTCACGACCTGCCCACTGCCCGACGGGCCGCAGTACACGACGCGGCCTTCCGCGCCCAGCGTCTCCAGCACGGGCCGCGCCGCCTCGAATGCGTCTGCGTCCCCGCCTGCGAACATGTGCAGCGTGCCGGTCGCAGAACCGCCCGGGCCGCCGCTTACCGGCACGTCGAGCAGGCGCGCTCCCCGCTTCGCGAAGGCGGCGGCGAGACGGCGATCTTCCGCCGCCTCGGTAGTGCCGAGATCCGCGACTATCGATCCCTCGGACACGACAGGGAGCAATTCACCTTCCGCGACCTCGACGAAGATCGCCGAGCTCCGCAGGCTGACAAGTACCATGCTGCACTGCGCGACGACGTCTCTCGCGTCGGTAGCCGGCTTCACACCCGAGTCGGTGGCGGCAGCCAGGGCTTCTGCGTTGGGGTCGAAGCCGACGACCCGGTAGCCTGCCCTCACGAGCGTGCCCGCCATCGCGCCGCCCATCGATCCGAGCCCCACGAACCCGATCGTTGCGTGGCCGTCATCCATGCGTCAGTCTCCCTGTTCCCGTCCGCCGATGCTACTGGCGACGTCCTCGGCGCTGAGGTATACTGCCGAGCATCCAGCCCGTCCATCGGTGAGTAATGCAGTCACAGTCGGCAGTCAAGCGCGAGCGCGACCTGGATCATACCGGCTCCGCGCGCTTCTTCGCACGTGTGCTGTGCGTCGGCTCCCTGCTCATCTTCCTCGACTGCTACTGGATAGTCTCGGCCGAGAACCGAGTCGTATACGAGCTGACCGATTTCTCGTTCTTCCCGACCGTGTTAGCCACGCTCTTCGGCCTCCTCCTCCTGAATACGGCCCTGCGTAGGTACGCGCCACGCGCCGCGTTCACCGATGCCGAGATCGCGACCATATACGTCATGATCAGCGTGGCCACGGCGCTCGCCGGTCACGACATAGTCCGCCAACTCGTGCCGGCGATGGCGCATGGCGTCGGCCGTGCTACCCCTGAGAACGAGTGGCTCACGCTCTTCGGCGGCCACCTGCCTAGCTGGCTGACGGTGGGGGACGCGGACGTCCTGGTCGGCTACTACGAGGGTGGGGAGTCGTTCTGGACCGAACGCAACGTCCGCGCTTGGGCGGCGCCGTTCCTCGCTTGGACCGGCTTCATCATCGTACTGCTGTTCGTGATGCTCTGCATCAACGTCGTCGTCCGACGCCAGTGGACGGAGCACGAGCGCCTCAATTACCCCATCGCCCAGATGCCCATCGAGATGATCGGCGACACCCGGGGCCTCCTCGCCAACCGCCTCATGTGGGCCGGGTTCCTCGGAGCATTCGCCCTCGAGATTCTGTCCGGCCTGAACTACCTGTACCCAGCGCTGCCCCACCTCCAGCTGAAGTACCCCCTCGGGCAGTTCTTCCGCGAGAAGCCCTGGAGCGGCATGGGTGGCCTGAACCTCTACGTGTATCCGTTCGCGATGGGCCTCGGCTACATCATGCCGTTGGACCTGTCGTTCTCGTTGTGGGTGTTCTATTTGCTGTTCAAGGCGCACTTCGTGGCCCTCACCGCGATCGGCGTGCCGGCCGGCGACGGGTGGGCGGGCGACCTACGCTCGGGAGCGTGGATCGCCATCGCGCTGATGGCGCTCTGGTCCGGGAGGCGCCACATCGCCGGGGTTGTCCGAAGCGCGTTCCGACTCGGCCGCGCCGAAACAGGCCCCGACGACAGACTGAACCGCGTCGCGATCGTGGGCCTCATCGTGGGCGCTCCCGCGCTGCTGGTCTTCCTGCGGCTCGCCGGAATGGCGCTGTGGGTAGCGTCCCTGAACATGGGAATCTACATGCTCCTGTGCATCGGCATGACGCGCATGCGCGCCGAGGTCGGGCCGCCCACCCATGAAATGCACGGCTCGCGGCCGGACGAGTTGATGGTGATGTTCGCGGGCACCCGGCCATTTGGCGCCCGCAACCTCACGATGACTCGCCTGCTGGCGTGGCTCTCGTACGGCTACCGGTGCCACCCGATGCCGCATCAGTTGGAGGCGTTTAAGATAGGCTCCGCGCTCCGCACGCGCGCAAGCCGTCTCGTCGTGGCCATGACGGTCGCCAGCGTCGTGGGCGCGGTCGTCGCCATAGGCGCGCACATCGTCCTGTACTACAGGTATCGGTTCTCGGTCTGGGGCGTCGGCGAATTCGGAACGCTCGCGTCCTGGATCACCAACCCGCGCGACCCGGACCTGCCCAACATCTACAGGGTCGTGTTCGGATTCGTCTTCTCGATCGCGCTTGCGTTCTTCAAGCGCCAGTTCCTGTGGTTCCCGCTCTACCCGGTCGGCTATGCTGCAGGTTACGGCTGGGCGATGGGCTGGATGTGGTTCTCGATCTTCCTCGGATGGGCGTCGAAGCGCGTGCTGTTCACGACCGGCGGGCTCGGCTCATACCGCCGCGCGCTGCCTATCTTCCTGGGGATGGTCTTCGGGCAGTTCATCGCGGGCAGCCTGTGGAGTCTGATCGGCGTCGTGACCGGGCGCAACATGTACACGCTGTTCCCGTAGGCCGGGCGCCGTCAGTTGGGAATCTCAATCGCCTCTATCTGTCGCCATACAGCCGCGAGTTGCGCCGGGTCGTTGCGGTAGCCGTAGTAGTAGTTCAGCACCTTCCCAACATGTCTCTCCGTCTCCCGCCGCTTCGGGACGGAGCCGTTGACGTTCCCCGGCCCGGCGTTGTACGCCGACACGGCGAGCACGTAGTTCCAGTCGAACCGCTGCAGCAGGTGCGCCATGTACCGGATGCCCGCGTCGGCGTTGCGTATGGGATGGAATCGCCCATCCCGCCGCCGATCCAGAACCGCGGACGCCGGGATGTCGATCCCCATGTCGCGCGCGGCCGGCGGGAGCAACTGGAACAGCCCGACCGCCTTCGATGTGGAGATGGCGGCCGGATCGAAACCCGACTCGGCTCGCATCACGGCAAGTATCAGGGGCGTTTCCACGCCGTACTTCGCCGAGTGATGCTCGATCAGCCGGCGGAGCGAGCGACGAGTGGCGCCGGGGATGTCCGGCGTCTTGTCCACTGCGGACGTGATCAGGCGCTCCGGCGCGGCTGCGAGCGGCCCGCCGACGAACCCTGGCCGCGCGTCGGGCCGGGAGGCCCGATCCCTCGCAGACCCGCCGGATCGCGTCTCGGAGACGGCGCGGGACGCGGATGACCTTGCGGACATCCTCGCGGCCGGCCACAGCGGGAGATCGAACGACAGCGAATGCGTCCCGCCGGCAAACCGCTCCGTGTCGAACCGGTACGCGTAGTGCACGGCCGACCCCTGTGTGACGTTTAGCGTCACGCCGTAGGCGCCCGTGTCGCGCGGCGCCAGCGCGTCGGTGTAGGCGCGCAGCCCAGCGCGCAACGAGAACCGGCGCCACTCGGACTCCACACCGAAGGCGTACGCGTCGGGCATGAGTTCGGTGCGCAACTGGAGCTGAGGGGCAGGCCGCCACGCAGCCCCGACGCGCCAGAGCCAGTCGGCGTCCCGTCGGAAGTGCGCCTGGCCGCCCATCTCGAACTGTCCCGTAGGCGTGAGCGACACGCCGACCGTGTTGCCTGGGCTCCATTCCCCGTCGAGGGAACGCCACCCGTCGAGCGTCGCCCCGAGCGCCATCCGTGCGTAAGGCCGTACGCCGTACGCGACCGACGCGCGGTTCGCGCCCGTGCGGAACGTGCCGATGGGGTTCCACGGCTCGTCTATCAAGAACCGGTCGTCGTGGTTCAGATCAAGCGCGCCCGCCGCGATCGCGCCCGCGCGCCCCAGCGGCAGAGACGCCGCCAGCGCGCCCTGCCCCGCGTCAAGCAGGATGCCTGCGCTGTCGATGTCCGGGACGAGGGCGGGATTGCCGAACAGCGCGGAACCCCGGTCGGCGACCGTAGAGGTGATGCCGGCCATCCCGGCCGGCCGCGCGCCGGCGCCGTGTCCGTCGTGTGTGTTCATCGCTTGGGAGCCGCCGGCTGCCAACCAGGCCGCGACGACCAACCAGGCGGGCCCGAGAACGCGCGTTCGCATCGCAAATCCCCCATGCCGTGAACGTCTGCCAACGGCACTATGGATGACGAGCCATGGCCCGACCATGTTGCAGTTTCCGTCAATCAGGCGATCTGCTTGCCCGGAGATCGCGTCCCGGCCATAATCGCACGAGGCCCCAAACACTCCTGGAGAAGCCATGAACAGGCGGTCTTTCCTCACGCGCCTTGCAGGTCTCGGCGCGCTGAGCGTGCTCCCGCCCGACGGCGCGCGCGGCGCGGTGGCCCCTGTCACAGACCGATTGGGCGAGCTGTTGCCTACCAGAGCGTTTGGCGCGATGGGGGAGTCGGTCACCATGCTGGGGGTGGGCGGCGCGCACGTCGGCCGGATGGGCGAGCGCGATGCTGGAGAAACCATCGAGATTGCGTTGGAGGGCGGCGTTCGGTTCTTCGACACCGCCGAGAGCTACCAGGGCGGCGGCAGCGAACTGGCGCTGGGGCGCCATCTGGTCCCGAAGTACCGAGATGTCTCCTTCATCATGTCCAAGACGACCGCGAAGACGGCGGCTGAGGCGAGGAAACACCTGGCGGGCTCGCTGCGCAGGCTGGGCACCGACATACTCGATCTGTGGCAGATCCACGCGCTCACAGGGCCCGAAGACGTGGATGCCCGGTTAGCGGGCGGCGTCCTCGACGCCGCGCTGGCCGCAAAGGAAGCCGGGAAGATACGCCACATCGGGTTCACGGGACACACCTCGCCGTCGGCGCATCTGCGCATGCTCGAGGCCGCTCCGCAAGATGTCTTCGCGGCGTGCCAGATGCCGGTGAACCTGGTCGACCCATCGTACGAGAGCTTCATTGAGCAGGTCATGCCGCCACTGGCCGAGCGTGGCATCGCGGTGCTGGCGATGAAGACCCTGGCCAACGGCGGCTTCTTCGGCGGATCAACCCATTTCGAACACGGCGACCGACCCAAGGTCGTCCCGGATCGCGTGTCGATCCGTGAGGCCGTGCACTTCGCGTGGTCGCTGCCGATCACCGTGCTGATAACCGGCCCCAACGAGCCGGCGCACATGCGCGAGAAGGTCGAACTGGCGCGCAGCTTCACCGGCCTATCGGCCAACGAGCGCCAGGAGCTGACTGATCGCGTGGCCGACATGGCCGGAACGGGCGTCGAGTTCTACAAGGCGTGACACGTCGCACGGACGGCTACGCCCGCGCAACGCAGGCGTCTGCCAGGCCTCGGAACAGCGCGGCCATCGGCTCGGACGCGTCGACCATCGTCTCTGGGTGGAACTGAACCCCCAGAACGAACGCGTCGCCGTCCCCTTCGATCGCCTCGATTACACCGTCCTTGGCGCGCGCCGATACGACCAGTCCGCCTCCTGCGTCGCGGTTGGCCTGGTGGTGGAAGGAGTTCACGCGCAGCTCCATCAGTCCGGCCAGTCGTGCGAGCAGCGACCCGGGTTCGATGTCGACTGTGTGCGTGCCGTGCCACCCCGGAGCCCGTTGGGCGTGCTGGACCGCGTCTGCGCGCGCGGGGTCCAGATCCTGTATCACGCTCCCGCCCGTGGCGACATTCAGCACCTGGATGCCCTTGCAGATGGCGAGGGTAGGCAGCTTGGCGGCGATGGCCTCGCGCGCCAGGCCGATCTCGAACGCGTCTCGAATGGGGTCGACGGGGCCAAGGCCAGGCTGCGGCTCGACCCCCATGAACTCCGGCGCGATATCCCCGCCGCCCGCCAATACCAGCCCGTCGATCACGCCGATGAACGCGTGGATTGTGCCCGCATCGGCCGTGGTGGGGAGTAGCATTGGTATGCCGCCCCCGCGTCGCACGGCGTGGGGATACGCGTCGGGCAGTCGGTGCGTGCCGTTCATGGCGACGGCCGATCGGTTTCCCGCATCCGGGTCGAACTGACAGGTGATCCCTATCACTGGCGGTCGCATAGCTGATGCGGCCTCCTGATTGGTTGCGTCGCCGCACGCGCACAGGCGCATCGACGCACAGCGTGGAGAGCGTGATGACGATATACCCCGCAATCGACATACGCGGCGGCCGATGCGTTCGGTTGCGGCAAGGCGACCCGGCACAGCAGACGGTGTTCTCCGACGACCCCAGCGAGATGGCCCGTCGCTGGGCCGACATGGGCGCGGAGTGGCTGCACGTCGTCGATCTCGACGGAGCATTCGGCGGCGCGCCGGAGAATCGCCGCGCTGTCGCGGGCATCGTCGATGCGGTATCCATCCCCGTGCAACTGGGAGGCGGACTGCGCGACATGGGCCACATCCTGGCCGCGGCCGAAGCGGGCCTGACCCGCCTGATACTCGGCACCGCGGCCTTCGAGACGCCGGAGTTAGTGTCAACGGCGAACGACGCGCTGCCGGGTCGCGTCGCCGTCGGCATCGACGCCCGCGACGGCTACGTCGCCACCGAGGGTTGGAAGCGTGTGACCGAGACTGCCGGCATCCCGTTCGCTCGGCAGGTGGCGGACCTCGGGGCATGCGGCATCGTATACACGGACATCGGCCGCGACGGGATGCACACAGGCACGAATGTCGCCGCAACTGTGGACCTTGCCGAATCGGTGGACGTCCCGGTGATAGCGTCCGGTGGCGTGTCCGATCTCGCGGACGTCCAGGCCGTCGCGATGGAGTCCAGCTCGGGCATCGAGGGCCTGATAGTCGGGAGCGCTCTCTACAGGGGTACCGTCGATCTGGAGGATGCGATCGCCGTGGGTCGTTCTGCCGCGTAGAGTCGTCAGTCGGCGAGCCGGAAACGGATGATGTGCGCCACCGCGGCGAAACCGTCCTTCCAGCTGATCTTCTTCCCCTCGGCGTACCTACGGCGACTGTAGGTGATCGGCACCTCGACGATGCGCAGGCGCCGCTTCGCAAGCTTCGCCGTCATCTCGGGTTCAATTCCGAATCGCTCGCTTCGCAGGCGCATCTCCCGCAGAACCGCGGTCGGGATGACCTTGTAGCACGTCTCCATGTCCGTCAGGCTGAGCCCGGTGAGAAGGTTCGAGACCCGCGTCAGCGCGCGGTTCCCGAACGTGTGCCATGCCTCGCTCTGGGGGCCGTGCATGAAGCGCGAGCCGTAGACCACATCCGCCGCGCCGGACAGGATCGGCGCGAGCAGCTGCGGGTACTCGGCGGGGTCGTATTCCAGGTCGGCGTCCTGCACGATCGTGAGGTCACCTTCGGCCAGGCCGAAGCCCGTGCGGAGGGCGGCCCCCTTGCCTCGGTTCCGCTCATGGTAAGCGAACGCGAACCCGTCCCGGGACTTGTCTTCCTGGGCCCGCAGATACTCGCGGGAGCCGTCCGTCGAGTAGTCGTCGACGAGCACAATCTGCTTGTCGATCCCGACATCCACATCGCTCACGCGGCCGATCAGCTCGTCGATCGTCCGCAATTCGTTGTAGACGGGGATCACCACGCTCAGGCGGCGGACGTCGGCATGGGCGGCGCGAGAGGCCGCGTCGCTCGGAATGGCGATCACCTCCTCCGGGCGCCCATGGCCGGGGCGCCAGTGCCTTCAACATACCATGCCGCTTCCCAACCGGGCAATCGACGCGCGCGACCTGTTGACGCTCTATGGCCTGTCCGATATGCTGTGTTGACAGCGCGAATCCCCGTCCCGGGCGCACACACACCGATGATCCACGACCCGAACCGAGACATCTTCAGCGACACGGGCGGGTGGGTCGTCGTCCACCGCGCGAAGGACGACTGGGAGATCAGCCTGATCCGCGCCGCGTTCGCCCACGCGGAGCTTCCCTTCAAGGTTGAGGAGATCGTCGAGGACGGGCGCAAGCGCGTAGCCATCGCCGTGCCCACCGAAGCCGAGGAAGCCGCCACCGAACTGCTGCTACGAGTCGTCGAAGTCGTCGACCGCGAGCCCACGCCCGAAGGGGTGCAGACCGACGAGGCCCCATTCATCCGGGCAACGCCCACCGACCTTCCCCGCACGACCATCGCCGCGAAGGAGGGCCTCGGCGAGATCGTGCACGTCGAGGGATATGGCTTCGAGCTTGCCGTCGGGCCCGAGCCCCACTACGTCGTGTCCGAGGAGGACTGGGAGGAGTTCACCGACTTCAGCGCCCAGCGACAGGAGTTCTCCATCCTCCTCGAGAAGGAATACGAGACCCTATACGCCTGGTTGCGTGGAGAGAAGCGCTTCGGCGACTTCCTCCGCCTCGTCGAGCGTACGTATCGCGGGAACGGCGACGACGACCGACCCGAAGACTTCCTGCGCGCCGCCGGATGGATGCTCGCCGTGTTGGTAGGCATCGCTGCCCTGGTAGGCGTGTTCCGATGGCTTGAGGGTCTGACGACAGGCGCAGCTGGCTAACCACCCCAGGCCCATGGGCCCTTTCCTCAGCAGATGGAGGCGCCATCACGTGGCCGTGCTGTCCGTCACCGTTACCGACGATGGGACCGACGCTGCCATCCCGTGCCGCGTCTACTTGACTGATGCCGACGGTGGCGCCCACGTTCCAGCGACGGCACACGTCGCCTTCCACGTCGGCGAGGAGCGACACTTCCTGTGCGACGGCGCCTTCGATATCCCGCTCGCAGACGGGGCGTACGTCCTGCGTGTCGAGCGCGGCCCCGAATACACACCGGCCGTCGAGACCGTCACGGTTGGGGGAGAATCCACCCTCCGCCGTGACGTCGTGCTCGCCCGCTGGATCGACATGAACGCGCGAGGCTGGTACTCCGGCGACCTGCACGTGCACCGCGACCCGACCGAAATGCCCCTGGCGGTGCAGTCCGAAGACCTGAACGTGGGGACCAACATCGTCTACCACAACACGTCGACGCCCGCTGGCGATGTGCCGGCCGGGGTTGTCGATCTCGCGGCGGATTGCGCGTATACGACCGCGGATGCCGAGGTCGAGCGACTCCACGACGGGCCCGGCGCCGTCGTGCTTCTGGGCATGCGCGAGCCGATCCCAACGCACGATCTCGACACGTTGTACCCCACGGACATGGAGTACATCGACCTCGCCAGGGCCCAGGGAGCGCACGTGGACGGCGAGAAGCCGTTCTGGAGGGGCACGCCGGTGAACGCCGCGCACGGCGGCCTCGACTCGATGGGCGTCGTTCCAAACCACTTCCACCGCCAAAAGGTGATGCGCGAGTCGGCGCGATGGGGCGCTCTCCCGCAAGAGACGCAGTTCCTCGGCGACGAGGGATTCGCCCGCTGGATTCTCGACCTTTACTACCGCTACCTCAACTGCGGGATCCGCCTGCCCGCCAGCGGAGGCACGGCTTCCGGCATCATGCCGTCCCCCCTGGGCTACTGCCGTACGTATGTGCGTCTCGATGAGCCGTTCAGCTACCACGGCTGGTTCGGCGCCCTGCGCGCCGGCCGTAGCTTCGCGACCAACGGGCCGATGCTGCTATTGGAGACCGACGGACACGGGCCGGGCGCGCTTCTGCGCTATGCGATGGGGGAGCCGCAGGTGTTGCGCGGCCGCGTCTTGGCTTCGTCGTCCGGGCCGCTGGCGTACGTGGAGCTCATACGCGATGGTGTCGCTGTGCGCCGCGTGGAGGCGGACGGCGCAACAGAGGCCGTGATGGAGTTCGACGAGACCTTCGACCGTAGCGGATGGATGGCCGCCCGGTGCTTCGAGCGCGTGGAAGGCAACGTGCGCTACGCCCAGACGAGCCCCATACACGTCTTCATGGGCGCCGACCAGATCGCGTCGCGAGAGGCCGCCGGATACTTCCTCCAGATTGTGGAGGAGCAGATCGCACAGGCTTCAACGGGCCGCCATCTGCCCGACACCACACGCCGCGACCACGTGATGACGTGCCTTAACGGAGCCCGCGAGTACTACCGGATGGTCGTTGGCCTCGCCGAGACGCGAGACGATCCCCACTAGTGCACACCGCGAATTCGTTATCGGAAGCCGGGCACGGCACCCCGCCAGCTCCTGCCCGTGCCGGTGTCCATGAATGCGTTATCGGACGATGCCGTGGCCGCAGGCCGCGGACGTACATAAGACGGGAGAACGACAGGGCGCCGTTCTCCCGAGTCTCTTCGTTCATAGAGTTGGCCAGAAATCAGACAGCACAAAACTGGTTGCAGGTCTGCGTGCGGCTGCCATCGTGCGCAATGAGCCCAAAGCATAGATGGCTCTGCGTGAGAAAATACTTGCGCCGCCGAAACGGGCAGCGTATAATCCCTACAAGCGTTGCGTTAGAGGCGCGACGCTTTATATGCAGATACGTGTAATCTAGAGCCGCAAGTAGCCCGAGCGGTTTTGATTTGTCCCTCCTGACAACTGATCTATCGGAACGAAACGGTCGTTTCTTTAACCCTATTCTGCCTGATGCACGTAGTGCGTCCGGTTGTCTGCCTCTCTGCGCAGGGACATGCGCGCGAGGCGGGGAGGGAACGAGATGTTTCGGATCAACTCCAACCTGTCAGGTACCCTGGTTGCGAGCCTCAACCAAGCGACCTCGACGGCGACCAGCTCCATTGAGCGGATATCCACCGGCCTGCGCATAAACCGCGCGGTCGACGATCCGGCCGGACTGGGCGTATCGACGAAGCTGCGGTCGATGATCTCAGCCTTGGGCCAAGCCAACCAGAACGCGGAAACCGCGACGTCGCTCACACAGACTGCCGACTCGGGACTGGAGTCTATTGGCTCCATCCTGACGGCGCTAGACGAGCTGGCCGTCGAGGCGGCGGACACGACAATAGACGCCTCCACGCGCAGTGGCATCGCGTCCGAGGCGGACGCTCTCATATCAGAGATCGACCGCATCGCCGCCGCGACGTCATTCGGCGGCACGTCGCTGCTTGCCGCCAGTTCTAACCTCACGTTCTTCATCGGCGACGGCACAGCCGGGTCGGACGATGAGATCAGCCTCACGCTGTCGAATGCTGCCGCAAGCCAATTCATCGACGGCGTCACATCCACGAACCTCGCGGCGTCGGGCAACACGGCCGTCATCACGTCGTTGGATCTCGGGATCACATCGGTCTCGCTCCAGCGGTCGGGCGTCGGCGCGGTGCAGAGCCGCCTCGAGGCCATCCAGACCGACATCGGCACCAAGATCCTCAACCTACAAGGCGCCGACTCGGCGATCCGCGACGCGGACATCGCGTTCGAGGCCAGCGCCATCGTGCGAGCTCAGATTCTCACGCAGACCAGTGTGTTCGGAATCGCCCAGCTCGCCAAACTCAACCAGAACGTCCTGGCCCTGTTCCCGACGGGGGCCTCGAGGCGCAGCGCGTAGTCATAGAGGAGGAAGGTGACATGATCATCAGCTTTCCAGATGTCGCGCGGATCAGGCGCGAGAAGGCACGAAACGACCCCCGCGTAGCGGGCTCGACCACTCCTCCGGCCGTGCGCCGCGCGGAGAGGCGTAACACGTCGGATCGGCGCAGGTCCAGGCAGGACGAACACGAGGACGCGCGGGCTCGCGATACCGCGAGGCGCGCGCGCCATGCGACCGTCGGCGGCGGGCCGACCGATCACCGAAGGATGCCACCCGAGCATGCAGCGCAACTCGTCGAGGACATCCGGCGGAGACTCGATCGCAGTCCCGAGCTGGTCGATGCCGTCTCGGCACACCTGACGCCAGAAGCCGGCGAGAGGCTGTGAGGCGAGATGGAGGGCCGTATGGCTAACAAGGTGTCGCTTAGCAGCTCGACGGTAGGGCGGCCGCGCATCGAATCGCTGGCGCGTGAGCAGTCGGCGTCGAGGAAGAAGCAGTTGCCCACGCCGGGCAACACACGGCTGCGGGGAGACGGAGAAGCCGGGACCCGCGCCGCAGGCAACAGTCGGAAGGCGTCACAGGTGAGTGTTCAACGCGATCGGCCGCTGTCGAGGAGCGGCGTGCGGGAGAGCATGCAACAGCTCCGCCGCGAAGTGGAACGACGCCCCGCGCGAGCTCTGCGCGTCGCGTCCTCCGGCTTGGATCCAGATAGCCCCGGCGTGCGCCGGGTACTCCGCGAGACAGGAGGGTCACTGCACCATACTACCAGTCCATAAGGCGCTATCCCCCTGAGCGACGGAACGGAACGATACGGAACGAGCGCGACATACCCCTAAGTTCGGCGCCGCCAATACCCTAAGTCCGGCGCCGACATGCGCGATCGAGAGCGATATGACTGTTGACCGTGATCAGCACGGATGTTGCACGTCAGGCACGCGCCTGAGCCCGGATCCCGACCGCAAGCATCACCCCGTCAGTTTGGCGGGAGGGTCGGCACGACCCGTCCGGGAGATGAAGACTGACCCCGCGCCCGCGGGGTCGTACACAACGCAACGGGGTCTCGCTTCTGCGAGACCCCGCGGCCCTTCCTGCGCGCGTTCGTCACTCGATGATCCCAATAGCACAGGCGCTCTCGTCACGCGGCTCGCGCTGCCGTGGCGCGGTGTGCCACGCGTGGAGACGCGCCACGGCCGCAATACGCGGGTCGCGGCCGACTCCGTAGGAGGACGTTAATATGCCAAGTCCCACTTCAGCGATAAGGACGACGGAGGCGTTCGCTCGTCGAGCCGTCGAGCGCAGGAAGGGCAAGTCGGCCGGGCGGCCCAACGGGCCGCGCCCGTCCAGACCCGGGAAGGTCTCACCGGCCGAGGCTACGGCCGCCGCGCGGAGGGCCCAGGGCGAGACACGCGAAGACCCCGTGTCCGCGCGCAAGCCTTCGCGAGGGAAGGTGTCCGTGGGCCAGGTCGCCCAGGCCCGCGCGCAGCGGCAGAGCGCCGAGCGCCAGGCGCAGACGATCGCAGCGCGGCAAGACCCATCCGCAGGGAGACGCAGCGCAAACGCCGCGAAGGCGAGCGACTCCGCTGCCATGGAGCGCGTTGTGCGCAAGGCCGCAGCCGACGGCGAGGGCGGCCCGCCCCGGCCGCCGCAGGATGCCACGGCCCCCACGCGCACGGCCGCGCGCGCGCGTCGTGCATCTCTCGGCGCCGCGACGCCCAAGCGCGCTCGACGTGTCCCACGCGCCGCGTCATCCAAGGCCGCGATCCAGACTAGAAACCGGGCCGAGGCCGCTCGCCGATCCGACGGGCCCAAACCGACACGCCCCAGTTCCCGCGCGAAGGAGACGGCCAAGGCGGCAGTTGCGGCCGCGGCGCAGTCCAGCCGCGCGGACCAGTCGAAGATCGAGTCGAACTTCAGCCAGGCTGCCCAGCAGGCGGCAAAGGCGGTGCAACGAGGCGTGCGCGCGAGCGGCACGCAACCCATCACCGGCGAGAAGGTCCGGTTCACCGCCCGTGTCGGCGCGGAAGCGGTTAACGCTGGCGTCCGGGGGCTGCGCTCGGTGTCCGGCTTCACGGGCAAGGCGATGTCGGCCCGCGAGGCAGGCGATTCGGCGCGCGCGGTTGCGACGGCGATACGGGACGCGCCTCGGACGGCCATCGCAGTGGCGACCGCGGGGCTGCGACCCAACTAGAGTTTCCGACGCGGCGGACGCGGCTCTGCGTCCATGCCGCGCGGTACGAGCAGGCAACAACTCTCGGGCCACCGGGCCCACCCGGGCGAAAGAGACTGGGAGCGGGTTCCCTGACAGACCCGTTCCTGCCGGACATGAGAGAAGCGGACGCCCGCGCTCCTGACCGCGAGGCGTCCACCGCAGCGTGTAGGTGCACGATTGCAACTACACGTAGTCAGCGACCTGCTCGCGCGGTAGGGCTACCGCGTGGGCAGGGCCGCCGACACGTGAGTGACTCCGTTGGCGGGCCGCACAGCCTTCCGCGGAACATATGAGGTCTCGCACATGCGACCAATACCGTCAGCTTCGAGTCGAACTCGCTCGCGCGGCTCCCGGCAGCGCTCGATGGGCAGTCGGCCACGCCGACGCGCAGCCGGGAGCGACGACGTCGCGGTAGCGCGCGCGGCGCAGGTGGATGCGGCCTCCGAGGCCATCTGCCGCGCGACCGGATTCGAAGCGATCCTCCTTGATCCGACCGCGGCCATGGCAGCCGTGCGGGCGGTGAGCGAAGCGGCGATATGCGCCCCGCGAGAGGCCCTGGCCGCGGCGTGCAGGGGCCTGTCGCCGTCGACGAGCCTGCTTGCAGGGGCAAGGGATGGAGCTGCCGCGGACGTTGTCGGCCGGCCGCACGCGCCGTCGCGCCACGCGGCGCCGCGCCTGCTCTGTTACTACGGACTGTAGCGAATTCCGGGCGACTCGCCCGGTACTGGCAGACAACAACTCTACGGACGGCGACGTGAGCGGGAGACTTCGGTGGACGGGAGGCGCATGAGCCACGCGCATCCCGTCCACCACCGGGACGGAATAGGCAGGCGCGAGCGATCCTGACCGACTCGCGCCCCGGAAGACGCAACACACGCACGGCCCGACCGGCGGCATCCGCCGGGCCGCAAATCCCATGCAAGAGGAACGCCAACCATGGCCGATACGATGTCGATCGAGTCCTCAAGCGGAGCGCGGGCGCCGGCGCGCGCCGCGTCGTCAGCGAAATCCAAGCGTCCGTCTCGCAAAGCGTCGGCCGACGCGCCGACGGCGACGAAGAAGGCCGAGAAGCCCGACACGAAGGCCACTGCCTCGACGAAGAAGGGCGGCGCGCGCAAGGCCGAATCCTCGGAAAAGGCCGCGTCCCGTACCGCGTCCCGATCGGAACGCGATAGCCGCTCCAAGCGGACACGGCAGAAGTCGGCCGAGAGGCCAGCGCGGGCCAGGACACGCACGAAGTCCACCCGCCCCGAGCCGAAAGCGGAATCGCCCAAGACTGCGGCCCCGAAGGCTTCGTCGTCCAAGGCGGCCTCGAAGGCCTCGTCGTCCAAGGCGGCCTCGAAGGCATCGAAGGCCTCGTCGGCCAAGGCGGCCCCGAAGGCCTCGTCGTCCAAGGCGGCTTCTAAGGCTTCGTCGTCCAAGGCGGCCCCGAAGGCATCGTCGCCGAAGACGGCCACGAAGACGGAGCCGACTCGCGCCTCGAAGTCTACCCGCAAGCGCTCCGAACCGCGCCGGACGCGGCCTAAGGAGAAGGCGCAGAGCCCTCGCAGCCGTCCGTCCGCGGCCCAAGCGGACAAGTCGAGCAAGGGAAGGCCCGCCAAGGGCGCCGCGGCCTCGCGTGACGCGAAACAGGCGGCAAACGGCTGACACAGACCGACGTGGTCTCGAGCACGTTACTAAGGAGCGACGACATGCCTCTCGTAAAGGGACTCGAATCTCTCGGCGCACCGGGCCGCGTGCAACTGGCCAAGGCCAGCTCGTCAAAGGCCGGCACCGTCACGTCGCGGACCATGGCCGCACACGACGACACCGCCCAGAAGCGCGCCGCCGAGCTCAAGGCGCTGCCGGAGACCAAGGCGCGCGTGGCTCGCGCCGGCATCACGAAGCAGGCGAAATCCGGCGGCGACCTCCCGCAGCCTCCCACGGGCGTCGCAGACGCGACCGGCAAGAACACGCCGATGTCCATAGCCAACGACATCAAGGCCGCCATCGAACGCGATCCGTCGGGGGCTCTTAAGGTGCAGACGGCGGGCCTGTCCAGCGAGTCCGTGCTCGCGCGACACGCCGGCCCGCAGGGATCACAGGGAGCCTCGATGGCCGCTATGGCCGCTGCCGCGACAGTCCTGAACCCTAACGCCCTCTAGCCGCGAATCGCACGCACATCAGGCTTCCCGAGCGCCGGCCGACCCAGGTCGGCGCTTGGCGTGCTCGGGCCGGCCGGTTTGGGCTTGTTCGCGATGGCGCGCGTGATATAATTCGGTTGGCCTCGCGCCAGGGGCCGACGCCACGCCGCACCCGGCCGCATAGGAACGCGCTGCATGCGATACGAGTTCGCGAATGTCTTCGTCTTCATCCTCGTCGGCTGCGCGTTCATCCTCGTAAACAACGTCCTCTCCAAGCTGGCCCGACCGCAGGTGTTCAGCAGCGAGAAGTACGTACCCTACGAGTGCGGCGAGGATCCCGTCGACGACGCCCGGCTCAAGTTCAACATCCGCTTCTATACGACCGCGCTGATCTTCCTGCTGTTCGACGTCGAAATCGCCTTTCTCTTCCCCTGGGCGGTGGTGTTCAAGCAGATCGGCGTGATCGCGTTCGTCGAGATGTTCATCTTCGTAGGCGTGCTGCTGATCGGCCTCGCATACGTGTGGGTGAAGGGCGACCTCGACTGGGTGCGGACATATCGAGATGTCCGAGAGCCAGAGGCTGCGCCCGACCTCGACACCGGCTCCGAGACTCGTCAGGGCTTGGCCGAAGCCGCCGACTAGCGGAAAGACGCGATGCGGATACTCGCTGACCAATTCGACCGGAACGTCATCGTCACCACCGTAGACTCGCTCGTCAACTGGGCGCGCAAGTCATCCCTGTGGCCGATGACCTTCGGACTCGCCTGCTGCGCCATTGAGTTCATGGCGACCGCGGCGTCCCACAACGATCTGGATCGGTTCGGCGCTGGCGTCCCGCGCGCAACGCCTCGCCAGTCCGACCTTCTCATCGTGTCGGGCACCGTGACGATGAAGATGGCGATGCGCGTAAAGCGCCTCTACGAGCAGATGCCCGAGCCGAAGTACGTGATGTCCATGGGTAGCTGCGCCACCAGTGGCGGCCCCTACTGGATGCACGGATACTCCGTCCTCAAGGGCGTGGACCGCATCATACCGGTGGACGTGTACATCCCAGGATGCCCGCCCCGGCCAGAGGCGGTCCTCGAGGGGCTACTGAAGCTACAAGAGAAGATCACCAGCACCACAATTGCGAGGAAGGCGTAGGCAACGGCCGGCGCCGAATGTCGAGGGCGACTGTGACGCCAGAAGAGATACACGATCATCTCCTGGACCGGTTCGGCGGCGATGTCGTCACCGGCCTGGTCCAGTCGGATGAATCCGATCCCAAGAGCCCGGTCATCTACGATCCGGCGCAGTCCATGATTGGCGCATCCGCGATCGCCGATGTCGCGATGTTTTGTCGCGACGACGACGCGTTGCGGCTTGACGCGCTGATGTGCCTATCGGCGCTCGACCGCGGCGCGCATCTCTCAGTCGTCTACAACCTGCACTCCATGGCGCACGGGCACGTCGCGGCGCTCCGCGTGGACGTGCCGCGCACGGCGGCTGTCGTACCGAGCGTCGAGCGGGTGTGGACGACGGCCAGCTGGCATGAGCGCGAGGCGCACGACCTGATGGGAATCGCGTTCTCCGGTCACAGTGATCTGCGTCCGCTTATCCTGCCCGAGGGTTGGGAGGGGTACCCCCTCCGCAAGGATTACGAGGCGCAGGAGTACTACCGTGGCATGAAAGTACCCTTCTAACACGGATTCGGGGCCGATGGCAGAGCCCGCCACAAGGGCGCTACGAACCGATACGATGGTCCTAAGCATGGGCCCGCAGCATCCGAGCACGCACGGCGTGCTGCGTCTGGAGCTCATGACCGACGGTGAGGTCGTGCAGGATGCGATTCCGCACATCGGCTACCTGCACCGAAACTTCGAAAAGTACGCCGAGAACCTCACGTACCCCCAGATCATCCCGTATACCGACCGCATGGACTACATCGCGGCCATGAACAACGAGCTCGGCTTCGTCCTGACCGTGGAGAAGCTGCTCGGACGCGGCCCTCGGCCGGTCGAGGTCCCCGAGAAGGCCGAGTACATCCGCGTCATCGTCTGCGAATTGAACCGGATCGCCAGTCACCTGCTAGCCTTCGGCACGTACGGTCTCGACATCGGCGCGTTCACGCCGTTCCTATACGCCTTCCGAGATCGCGAGACCATCCTCGAGCTCTTCGAGGAACTGAGCGGCGCGCGACTGCTCTATAACTACATTCGGGTCGGCGGCGTAGCGCGGGACTTTCCCCCGGAATTCCACCACAGGCTGCGGCGTTTCCTCGACTACTTCGCCCCGCAGGTGGATGTCTACGACACACTCCTCTCGAACAACAAGATCTTCCTCGAACGGACCACGGGTATCGGCGTGCTGGGTGTGGACGACTGCATTCAGAACGGATGGACTGGCCCGAACATTCGAGGCGCCGGCCTGGCGTGGGACCTGCGCAAGGAAGAGCCGTACAGCATCTACGACCGGTTCGACTTCGCCATTCCCGTCGGCAAGAACGGCGACTGCTGGGACCGGTACATGGTCCGCATGAACGAGATGCGCGAGAGCGTGAAAATCGCGCGGCAGGCACTCGACCAGATGGAAGAGCGCGGCCTGCTCGAGGACGAGAACTTCACCGCCAACGTGCGTGGCACGTTGCGCCCGCCCGCGGGTGAGATATACATGCGTACCGAGACGCCGCGCGGGGACCTCGGTTACTACATACACAGCGACGGCAGCGACCGTCCCGCGCGAGTGAAGGTCCGTTCGCCCTGTTTCACCGCGCTCAGCGCCTTGCGCGACATGAGTCGCGGCCTACTCATCGCGGACGTGGTAGCGATCATCGGCAGCATCGACATCGTCATGGGAGAGATCGATCGGTAGCGGCGCGCTATCCTGATCATCCACAACGTATGACACACCCGATCGAGGCATTCGCCGCGCGTCTCAGGACGACGTTGGCGCAGACCACCGAGACGCTCGAGCTGGGCGGTCGCTGGCCCGAGGCGATCCCGCTCGAGGGCCTCATCGCCATCATGCTGGTCCTGCTCGCTGCGGTGTCGGTCGCTCTCATCGCCGTTGTGCCGATAGTGCTCGTGCTGATGGAGCGGAAGATCTCCGCATACTTTCAGGACCGCTTGGGGCCGACCCGCGTGGGCCCCTGGGGCGTTCTCGTGACGCTGGCCGATGGCATCAAGCTGCTATTCAAAGAGGATCTGATACCCCCGCAAGCGGACAAGATGCTCTTCCGTCTGGCTCCGTACGTCGTCTTCGGGTCGTCCTTTGCGGTGGTCGCCGTGTTGCCGCCGTTCCGGTCGACGGTCATCGGCAACCTCCAGCTCGGCCTCTTCATCTACCTCGCAGTATCGTCGCTCGTCGTCCTTGGCATCATCATGGCGGGGTGGTCGTCCAACAGCAAGTACTCGCTGTTCGGCGCGCTCCGTGGCGCCGCGCAGATGGTGAGCTACGAAATCCCGCTCGGGCTAGCAGCCCTCATGATCGTAATGACCGCGGGCACCCTGAACATGCAGCACCTCGTGATGGATCAGGTGGGCGGCATTCACCGTTGGTACATGTTCCGCAACCCGTTCCTGTTCATCGGAGCGGGGATCTACTTCATCTCGTCCATCGCGGAGGTGAACCGCACGCCTTTCGATCTCCCGGAGGCCGAGTCGGAGATCGTGGCTGGATTCCACACCGAATACAGCGGGCTGCGCTTCGCGTACTTCTTCCTGGCCGAATACGCCAACGTCTTCGTCGTCTCGGGCATCTGCGTGGCGCTGTTCATGGGAGGGTGGTCCAGCCCCATCCCTGGCTTCCAGGCCCTCCCCGGCATCGTGTGGTTCGTCGGCAAGGTGCTGGTCCTGGTGTTCGTGATGATGTGGATTCGTTGGACCGTGCCGCGTGTCCGCGTCGATCAGCTCATGGCGGTCTGCTGGAAGTACCTCCTCCCGATCTCCTTCGTGAACATCGTCGGTACCGGCGTCGTGGTGCTCCTCGAGCGCGAAGGGTGGGGCGCGGAACTCCCTATCGGCATTGGCCACATGATGTGGATCGCAGTCCCGGTCGTGTTGCTCGTCCTTGGTCTACTCGCCTTCTCCGGCACGGCTCCCGTACGGCCGCGTCCGACGACGGTAGGGAGGTAAAGGCCACAGATGTCACTCGTCCTCTTCTACGGATTTGTTGGGCTGGCGCTGACCTCGGCGCTCATCGTGGTGACCACGCGGAACATCGTGCACGCCGCCTTCGCGCTGATGGTGACCCTATTCAGCGTTGCGGCCTTCTATGTGTTCCTCGACGCGGATTTTCTCGCCGTCATACAGCTGCTCGTCTACGTCGGTGGCATCCTCGTGCTCGTGCTGTTCGGCGTCATGATGACCAGTGGGTCGCTCCTGGTGAAGCTGCGGGCCCCAGTGCGACAGCTTGCCCCGGCTGCTGCCATCGGCGTCGTACTGCTTGGCTTGCTCCTCCACGTGTCCATCGGCGAGTCGCCGTGGGACCAGTTCGTTCTAGTCGAGAACCCCGACGGGTCCGCGGCGGCGGCGATACAGGGCTCCGCTTCGGAGCGTCCGTCTCTCGCCTCCCTCGCGACGGCGTCGGTGAGGCCGCGGCTGAGTATCGCGTACGCGTCGACACGGGCGCAGGGCGAAGGCCCCGCCGACCGACTGCTCGAACAGGAAGTGGCGACGGCGCTTATTGGCGCCGGCATCCAGCGCATGTACGTGGTGCAGTCGCGACCTGATACGCTGAACCCGACGCGACACGTCGTGCTCGTCGAGAAGCGCGTGACATCGCTCGTCGACGATCACGCCGAGGCCGACATCAGCGACGAGGAGCTGGCCTCTGTTCGCGAAGCCGTTGCCGGCCGGCCGGTCGACGGGTTTGCGCCTGCCGAAGTAAGCCGCCCGGAGATGCTCCTCGTGACGGGCGCGGACGAGAAGGCCCGGGTCGCGCTTATCGGCGATCTCGGCCTGCGCGAAGTGACCGACGTGCGCACGGTAGTTGGCCTCGGCGATTCGGTGATGCTGGGCGAGTTCCTGCTGCCCTTCGAGGTAGTCGGCGCGCTGCTGCTCGTGGCCCTGATAGGCGCGGCGGTGGTTTCGCGCAAGGAATTGGAAGCATGATCACACTGTCCCACTTCATGGTCGTCAGTGCCCTGCTATTCGTGTTTGGCATGTTCGCGGTCTTGACTCGTCGCAACGCGATCGCGATCCTCATGGGCATCGAGCTGATCCTGAACTCGGCGAACCTGAACTTCGTCGCGTTCTCGCGGTACGTGGTCGGTGGCGTCGCGGGCCAGATGATCGCGGTGTTCGTGATCGTCCTGGCAGCGGCGGAGGCAGCCGTCGCCCTTGCGATAATCCTCGACATCTATCAGAAACTCGGCACGATCAGTCCCGACGAGACGCGGGAGCTGAAGGGGTAGCGGTGCATCTAGAGCCCTGGGTCATACTCACGATTCTGTTCTCGCCGTTAGCGGCGTTCACCGTACAGATCCTGTTCGGCAAGCGGCTCTTCATGCGCGACGGGCGCCCGAACACGCTCATGGGCGCGCTCATCCCCATCCTCGGCATCGCCACGCCGCTTCTACTGGTGCTGATCTACGTTGCCCCGCACCTGTTCACGAAGACGGCGACAGTGTGGCTCCCAGCGAGCGGCGACGGCGCCCTCTGGATCGACATGGGCTCACGCCAGGTGCGCATTGGGCTCGCGATCGACAACACGTCCAAGGTGCTGCTCTTCATGGTCACGCTGGTGTGCACCATGATCCACCTCTTCGCGGCCGAATACATGAAGCTGCGCGACGGGGAGCCCGAGCCTCGGTACACGCGCTTCTTCGCCTATCTGTCGCTCTTCACGTTCTCGATGATCCTGCTCGCGCTCTCCGACAACCTGCTGACGCTGTTCGTCGGCTGGGAGCTGATGGGGCTCTGTTCCTACCTGCTCATCGGCTTCTACTACGAGAAGAAGTCGGCGCAAGACGCGAGCCTCAAGGCGTTCATGACGACGCGCGTCGGCGACGTGCTCCTCTTCCTCGGCCTGGCGATCCTGTGGACCGCGGTCGGCAGTCTCCGCTTCACCGAGCTGTACGCGGGTATCGCGGCCGGAAAGCTGAACGGGACGCTGCTGACGGCCGCGGGACTGCTGTGCCTGTTCGGCGCCATCGGCAAGTCGGCCCAGTTCCCGCTGCACACGTGGCTGCCCGACGCGATGGAAGGCCCCACCCCGGTAAGCGCGCTCATTCACGCCGCGACGATGGTCGCCGCAGGAGTGTATCTCGCGGCCCGCCTGCTACAGATCGGCGTGCTGGACGCCGACGCGCAGCTGTTCATCGCCTACATCGGCGGCTTCACGGCCGTGTTCGCGGCAAGCATCGCTTTCGTGCAGAACGACATCAAGCGTGTGCTGGCGTACTCCACGATAAGCCAGCTCGGATACATGATGTTGGCCGTGGGCGTGGGCAACTACACCGCGGCGATCTTCCACCTACTGACGCATGCGTTCTTCAAGGCGTGCATGTTCCTCGGCTCGGGCAGCGTCATCCACTCGATGCACGACGCCCTCCACCACGTCCACTCGCACGCCGACGCGCAGGACATGCGCAACATGGGTGGGCTGCGGCGGAGGATGCCCCTCACGTTCCTGACGTTCTTCGTCTCGACGCTCGCCATCTCGGGTGTGCCCTTGACCGCTGGATTCCTCAGCAAGGACGCCGTGCTAGCCGGCTCGCTCGAGTATGCCATGACGCATGGACACGTCGCGCTCCCCGTGATGGGCTTCGTAGCCGCCCTGATGACGGCGTTCTACATGTTCCGCCTGGTGTTCATGACGTTCTTTGGCAAGTTCGGCGAACGTGCCGACGACCACGACCGTGACCTGGTCCTGCAATCGGCGTCGCACGTCCACGAATCGCCCCTGGTGATGACGCTGTCGCTTCTCGTCCTGGCTGCTGGCGCGACCTTCGTGCTGTGGTCGCCGTCCAATCCCATGGCAGAGGGGTGGATAGGCGATGTCGTCGAGCAACGCGTCGACTGGATGGGCGGAGAGTCCCACGCCGCGACGGCGCCAGATCACTCGACCGTCTTCATCGCCGACACCGGCGACGCGCAGGCCTCCGACACGCACGGCTCGGAGGCCGCTGGACACGGCGGCGACCACGGCGTAGCGCACACTGCCCACGTCGTGACAGTCGCGCTGTCGTTGGGTGTGGCGGGGTTGGGTATCCTGCTGGCATTTCTCTTCTACGGCCTCCGCGTGCTCTCTGCGCGCCCCCTGGCGACATCGGCCTTCGCGCGGGCGGTCGAGCGCAAGTACGGCTTTGATGAGTTCTACGACTGGGCGTTCATCCGCAACACCCTCCGAGTGTGCGACCTGTCGGGCGCCGTGGACCTGAAGGTCGTGGACGGCATTGTGAACGGTGTGGGGTC
>NYZG01000401.1 GCA_002687025.1 Candidatus Poribacteria bacterium | reverse complement strand
GAAGAACAGGAACTGATGGGCGTGGTCGAGGAGGATGTTGACGCCGTTGTCGGCCGCGCCGTCCATCGGCTGCTCGTCGCCCTCGTATGGCGCCGCGATGCGTTCCTCGGCCATGGCGATGGTTCCCATAGTGCAGATCAGCAGAAGACAGCCGTAGGTCGTAAGGGCGTGTCTAGTCATCTCTCGCCTTCGAGTCGCCCTTGAGCGTGATGATGGGCTTGAGGATGTGGACGGCATCCACCAGGTCGCTCTGCCGACGCACCACCTCGTCCACGTCCTTGTAGCTCTGCGGCGCCTCGTCCACGTAGCCGCGGGAAGCCCGCGTGAAGGTGTGCGCCAAGGACCGCTCGAAGTCCTCCTGACGGATCGTCTTCTTCGCCTGCGTGCGGGACATGACGCGGCCGGCCCCGTGGGAGCATGACGCGAAGCTGTCCGCCGATCCCTTGCCCCGGACGATGTAGGAGTTCGTCCCCATCGAGCCGGGGATGATCCCGATCTCGCCGTCGGTCGCCGAGGTGGCGCCCTTCCGATGCACGACCACCTGCTCCCCGAAGTGGCGCTCCACGCGGGCGAAGTTGTGGTGGATGTTGATGCCGTCGCGTCGGACACGGCCCGGCGGCGTGGAGTCCATGTCCGCCAGCGCGCGGAAGTTGTCGACAGCGCGCTCCAGCATCCGCCATCGGTTCTCCAGAGCGAAGGAGACCGCCCACGCCATGTCGTGCATGTAGTTGTGGAACAGGTCGTGGCTCTTGGGGAGGTACGCCAGGTGACGGGGGTACGGCGTCTTCGTCCGCGCGAGCAGCTTCTCCGCGGCGTCGTTGTAGTAGTTCGCGATGCGGAGACCCGTGTGACGCGACCCCGAGTGCGTCATGAACCACACGTGGTCTCGCTCGTCCACCTGCGCCTCGACGAAGTGATTGCCGCCGCCCAAAGTGCCTAGCTGGTAGTGCGCCTTCTCCGCGAGGAGAGGCCGCAAGCCCTTCGCGCGCAACCGCGTGCCGAACCCGTCCCAGTCCTGGCGCGTCTTGTGCGACTTGAAGCCCGTCGGGACATCCCGCATGGTCTCCATGTCCCAGAGCTGCCAGAACGAGCGGGGGTCCATGTCCTGTGCAGCGATGCTCTCGGCGAACTGCGTCTTCGTGACGCCGGTGTCGTACGCGCTCATCCCGCACCCGATGTCGACGCCGACGATGTTTGGAACCACGGCGTCCTTCGCGGGGAAGACGCTCCCGATCACCGCCCCCTTGCCTATATGGACGTCGGGCATGATCGCGATGTGATGGTGGACGAATCTCAGGCGGCCCATCTCGTTGATTTGGGCGCGCGTGTTCGCTTCGACCGCCGCGGGCGAGGGCGCCCACACTTTCACGCGGGCGCCGGAGTCGGTCTTGAATTCGATCATGAGGCGGGCCTCGCGTCCGTCGATGTCACAGCGCAGAGGCGGCCACGAGGTTGCAGCATCGGCTGAGCAACGGAGCGCTCGTGGAGTGCGGCTGCGTGGTGAACAGCGCGCACACCATGTCGCGGACGGGGTCCGCCCAGACGACCGTGCCCGTCGCCCCATGGTGCCCGAACGTGCCAGGTGACGCGAGGTCGCCGTAGCATGAGCCCGCGACGGGCTGAATCCTCCAGCCCAAACCCCACACCTGTCCGTGCCTCTGCTCGGGGGGTATCGTGGGCATGGAGGTCGTCTGATCGGTCGTCATCGCCGTGACGGTTGCGGGGCTGAAGGGGCCGGTCCTGGGGTCGAGGAACGCCCCGAGGAAACGCGCGATGTCGCTCACCGTCGAGAACATGCCGCCCCACGGCGCGCCGAAGCCCCACCAATAGGGCGTGTTCCATCCCCAATCGGTGTCGCACCCGCCGGGGCCGACGTTCACGTGCGCGATGCGCGAGGCCAGGTCGTCCCTCACGCCCAGCGACGTGCCGGTCATCGACAGCGGCTCGAACACCTCGCGCCGCAGGAACTCGGGTAGTGGCTCGCCTTCTACCTCCTCGACGATGGCGCCGAGGATCGCCGTGCCGCAGCTCTGGTAGCTGATCCGTGCGCCGGGCGCGAAAAGCAGATCCAGCGCACACATGCGCCGCACGAATTCGCTCAGCGGTTGATGCTCGCGGCGCAGCTGCTCGTTGTCCGGCAGCATGTCGGGCAGCCCGGACGTGTGCGTCATCAGGTGACGCACGAGGATCGCTTCCTTGCCGCGGTTCGCCAACGCGGGGAGTACATCGCACGCGGGCTGGTCGAGTCGTATCTTGCCGCGCTCGACGAGCAGCATCGCCGCGGACACCGTCACCGGCTTGCTGACGGAGGCGGTCAGGAAGACGGTGTCGGGCGTCACGGGGTCGTCGCGGTCGAAGTACTTCCGCCCGACGCAGTGCGGCGCCAGAGGGACGCCGCCCCTCGCCACGAGCAACGACGCTCCCGGCAGTTGCCCGGCGGCGTGCGCGCCGTCGAGAAGCTCATACGCCTTCGCGAGGCGCCCGGAATCGATGCCGATGGCTTGTGGGTTCATGCTGAGCGCCCGGCGGTTGCGTGCAGGCGTGGTGTGCGGCGTTTCGACTATACCACGGCGAACGTCCCCAAGCCTGGCGATGTCATCGTGATTGCGGCCCGCGGACATCGCGCGACGGCCGCGTCGGGTGTCTTCGGGTCGCTCCGTCCTGCTCACACCGTCGTCAGAAGGCCCGCCTTCTCCACCTTCGCCACGAACGTCGTCTTGCGGACGTGGACTTCAAGGAGAACGCCGAGGCGCTCGCCGAAGCCCCACTCGTCGCCCTCACGCTCCGCCAGGTCGCGGAGATCCACGAGGAGCCTGATGGCGTCGTCGTACGAGTCCTGCTGCCTGGCCGCGACCAACTGCTCGACATCCACCCACGCAGCGACCTTCCGAGGCGAGAGTGTGTCGAGGCGCTTCTCCTTGGCCGCGGCCTCGGCCGCCTTGCGACGCAGGCGTTCTTCGGCCGCCAGGCGTAGTCGCTCTTGCTTGCGCGCCTCCCGGAGTTCCTCGATGCGTTCGTTGAGTTCGCCAACCGTCCGTCGGGGTCGCTCCGGGTCGCCGGCGGGCTCCCGCGTCGCCCGAAACCCACGGTTTAGCGCCGCGGCGGCCCCGGCATGGTCTCCTTGGGCCGCGCGGAGGAGGAACGCGTCCTTCTCAGCCGCCGGGAGTTGGGCGATCCACGCGGCGAGACCCTCCTGTTCAGGAGGCGCGGGCGCGCTGCCCTCGCCGGCGACCGCGATCGAATCCTCGTCGATTTGCAGGAACTCCACCAGCGCCTGTAGCGGCTCGGGCAGGGCCGTCAACCCAGGCGGCACAGGAGGCTCCGGGGTATCCGGGACGTCGTCTTCGCCCTCGTATCCGCCCGGGTAGAGCAGCCAGGCAAGATACAGACACCGCATGTCGCCGCCGAGAAACTCCTGTCGGACTCCCGCGAGGGAGGCCATCCAGCCCTCGCCTTCCGTCCACCCGGCATCCCAGTCCTCGGGGTCGTTCATCAGGTCGACGACGATGTGGTCGTCCGTCCGGCGCGCGCTGACGTTCATGCCAGCGCAGTATGGCGCGATCTCGTCCCAGTCCGCGGCGTCGCACGGCACACGCATGGCGAATCGGCGCGTGCCCCAGTTCGCCACATACACGAACGCGTCGAAGTACTGCGCCAGGAGATCCTCGGCGTTGCCCCGCAGATCGCCATAGTTGTATTCGTTGGAGAAGCTGGTAGGCGTGATCTCGGCGCGTGAAGAGATCGCCCGAAGCTCACGCATCTCGCTTTCGGTAAGCGGCCTATCGATCGCGAGGAACTCGTAGTACTGATACTCGCTCATGCGCCTGGCTCCGACTGGCGGCCCGCCATGTCCGGTGGCAAGATCACCGCGGGATACGCGGCGTCGCCGACCCCGGGCCCGAACGGTACGGCGTCCGCGGCAGGCCCGACCGCGGCACGACTGGAAATATAGCGTGTCGCCCGTCGCAGGGAAGGTTCAGAAGGCGTTGCCCAGCGCCACCCAGAGCTTCGGATTCTGGTCGAGGTCTCGCAGCCGGCTGAGTGGCGCCCCGACATCTATCCGCACGGGGCCGATGGGCGTCTGCACGCGGAGGCCGCCTCCCAACGCGACCTTGGGCGGATCGTCGATGATGTCGCCGTAGCTGGTCCACAGGTTCCCCATATCCACGAAATACGCCATGCCGAACACGCCCTTGATGGGGATGCGGAGTTCCGCGTTGCCCTGAAACAGGAGATCGCCCCGGAAGCTGCCGAACAGGTCCCTGACGCCGAGAGAACGCTCGGGATATCCCCTCACCGTGGTGCTGCCGCCGAGACGGAATCGCTCCGTCGATGAGATAGGCGACAGGTCCGCGCGGCGGGAGCTCACGCCGAGTCTCAGTTGCGAGGCGAAGACGATCTTGCCCGCTGGCCTGCTGAAGTAGCGCGCGTCGGTGGTCACACGAGTGAATCGCGTCTTGCCCCCCGCAGGCCCGCCCGCGACCTCGAAGCGGACCTCGTTGTACCAGCCCTTTGCCGGGGCGAACAGGTCGTCGCGAGTGTCCCGCAGGAACGCCGCCCCAACAGCGCTCAGCGTCGACTGTATCCCCTTGTCCTCGATCGTCTCGCCGTCGGCGCCGCCCGCGAGCGCGAACTCTTGGTAGCGGTACTGCACCGAGACGCGGTTGTACGTGTAGATGGACTGGGACAGGTTGATGAGCGCCCCGGTCGTGAGCGTGTCGTCCTGTTCCTCGAGGTTGTCGCGGAAGATGCGTAGCGTGGTCCGCGTCGGGGTGGCGAAGGTCCACGGCTCGACGAACGTCATCTCGTAGCGATTCCCCAGGGTCCCGAGTCGAAGCTTGCTGCCGAGACGACGTCCCGTGCCGTTCCAGTTGCGCTGGAGCAGTTCGAGCGTCCCGCGCACGCCTTCCGACGGGCTGAACCCTCCACGCACGTTGACGGATCCCGCGCTGCGTTCTCTCAGGACCACGTTCACGTCGACGGTCTCCTCGCCCTCGTCGAATCCCGGCGTGCGCATGCTCACGCGGCTGAAGAATCCGAGCCGGAACAGCCGCTGTCGGCTGCGATCGAGCAGCAGGCCGTTGTACGGATCGCCGTCCTCCATGAGCAACTCGCGTCGGACGACATACGGGCGCGTCTTCGGATTCGCGTTCTCGAACTGAATGAGGACGCGGCCGATCGTCACGGGAGTTCCCTCGACCACCTCATACGCGAGAACGCCGGTCTCGGCGTTGTACGCGGTTCTCACCTCGCTGTATGGCCGTCCACGCGCGGCGTAGAGCTCGCGGATGCTACGTTCGCCCGCGAGCTCCCGAAGACGGTCTCGCGGGTCTCCCGGATTCAGGGATACCCGCGACAACAGCGCCTCGGTCGTCACCGTGTCATTGCCGCGAATCTCGATGCCGGAGACGACGGACTGCCGGCCCTTGGTGATCTGGAACACGACCGCGAGCCGGTTGCCGCCATCCTCAATGACCGGGCCGCCCGTGACGCGCGCCTGGCGATACCCAAGCCGCCGGTAGTGCAGCTCGAGCACGCGCTTGTCCTCCTCGAACAGGTCGGGATCGAAGCGGCCGCCATCGGACAGCATGCCTAGCAACGGGAAGCCGCCCAGTCTCCCGCGTTTTCGCGTGCGCACCTGTCCGCGCAGTTCCTCGACCGACAGCGCGTCGTCCGACTCGAAGCGCACCTCCTCGATGCGGTAGCGCGCTCCCTCCTGTATGTGGAACCCGACTACGAGATCATCGCCCCGCTCCGTCTGCGTCGGATCGTCCACCGTCGCGTTCAGGTAGCCGCGTCGGCCGAGGAAATCGAGAAGGTTGTCCTTCGCCGCCTGGAGCGCGAAGTCGTTAACCCGCTCGAGGGCCGCCGCCTTCTCCAGCGAATCGGCGTCGTGCTTGGCGTGCCCGGTGAATTCGATGTGCACGCGAGGCCCCTCGGCCACCGGGATCGTGATGTCTACGGCGTTTGCGTCGGGATCGTGGTCCACGTCTGGCCGGAAAGACTCCATCGACAAGTATCCGCGCTGCGTGTAGATGTTCCGCAGTTCGTCTAGCGCGCGATCCAGCGCCCGCGACGAATAGGCGTCGCCCGTGCGAATGGGGAGGCGTGCGCGTGTGTCGTCTTCGTCCACCGCGTCCGCTCCTTGGATTCGGACGGCCCGCGTCAGAGCCTGTGCGCCCTCGTCGATGATGAACGTGACGTCCCGCTGTTGTCCCTCTGGGGTGATTTCGGCGGCCACCTCCGCCTGGAAATGCCCGTGTTCCGCATACAGATCGGTCAGAACCCTTCGGTCGCGTTCCACGATGCTCTCGGCGTATTCGCCGGCCTCTGTCGTCCGGGCGCGCCTGCGGAGCTCGCGATCTCCTACCGCGTCCGAGCCCTGGAACACGACGTTCCGCACACGAAGCTTGGTCGTCAGTTCGATGATGAGGATGACGCCGTTGGAAACATCCTGCCGGAACACGCGCACCTGCGCGTATCGGCCTGTGTCGTACAGCCTCTCGACGACCGTTCGCACGCGATGCTCGGAGTAGAGGCTATTGGGCAGCTCGGCGACGATCGTAGGCAGTTGCTCGGGGAAGACCCCGGCGTTTCCGGCGTAGAGCACCCTTATCACGGTGAGCTCCGCCGACGCGGCTTCCAGCTCTTGCTGCGCGTCTGCCGACCGCGCGAGCCATGCGAAACAGAACGCCAAGAGAGACGCGATGAGGAAACGTCGGGCAGGGCTAGCGGAAGTCATACTCTAGTTTCAGATCCACGCCGAATTTCCCCTCCTCGTTTCGCTCCCCGGAGATGCCCACGTGACGGTCGAGCTGGTAGTCGATCTCCAGCCGCTGCTCCTGACCCAACTGGAAGGTAGAACCGTAGGTGAACGCGACCCGGTTCGATAGCTCCTTGGTGAACTCGATGCGCGTCTCCTCCGGCGCCTGCGGGTCGACTTCGAACTGTAGCTCGCTGAACCCCAGATGTGGGGCTACCTGCGCCCCCATCCGGTCGATCAACTCGGAGTACATCGCCTCGCCAACGCGGTCTCCAGAGGCCTCGGGGCTCGCGTCGCCCCACGTCAGGAGCGCCAGCGATTCGGCGGGCGCCATCGCGTAGTCCTCGCCGGGGCCCTGGTTCAGCACGGTCACGTCGATCTGCGGAGCCGGCCAGCGATTGAGCGTCCCGCTGACGGAGATGCGCACGTTGGCGTCCCGCTGTCTCCGGTTGCCTTGAGTATCGACGACGAAGACGCCCTTGAGCGTTTCCGCGGATGTCGCCGTGATCTCATACTGCGGGTTGAAACGCGTGCGGGATCGGTTCTCCGCGTAGCCCGACTCGATCTCGAAACGCCTCTTGCGATATTCGAACTCTCCGCCCAGTCGGCGCACGTCGCCGTGGAAGATCAGTTCCGTCAGTGGACCGACCACGCCCCCCTCGATGTCGGCCGTTATCGTCCCGGTCCCGGTGTCGAAGGCGACTTCGTTCGCGTGCACCAGTAGATTCACGACCATGCCGCGCAGGATCGGGTATTGGAACCGCGCGCCCTCGCGAAGAGCGATGAGCGCCTTGGACCGCAGAGACTCTCGGGCGAGCTCCGCCCAGTCGCGCCTGTAGTCGAGGCTCCCAAAGGTGACATCACCGTCCACTTGCACCCGGTCCAACGGGCCGTGCATCCGCAGGGCGGCGTCACCCATCGCGCGGTAGAGTCGTCGCTTTGTGAGCGTCACGTCATCAGCGGTGATGGCAACGTCTACGTCCGTGGGGATGCCTCGCGTCAGGCCGACCGTGCCTTGCGTCACCGCGAACGTCCCGCGGTTCACCACGCCATCCAGACGGTCGATTTCGAAGCGATCCCCCGCGGCGGTCAGGGCCGCCTCCACGCCGCTGAACTCCACGTCGTTGGCCGGAACGTCGAGCCGGAGGCCCCGCAACGCGATGGCGGGGCGACCCGGCGCGCCGTTGTAGTACCTCGGATCGTCCAGCCGGCCGCCGATGCTCAGGTGCACTTCCCCGGAGCCGGCCGCGCGTCCTATGAACGGGAAGAGCAGCGGCAGAACGTCGGCGTTCGTCAGCTCCGCGTTCAGCTGGATTTGCATATCGGCCGCGCGCGGACGCGCTTGCGCCTCGTACAGAGACACGCGGAAGGGGATCGACCCGCGGAGCGTGGCGTTGCTGCCGCTTGCCTTCAGTTGGCAGTCGTCGAGCGTCAGGACATCGTCCGCGTACGATGCCGACGCGGCGATGGAATCGAGTCGCAGCTTCCCGAGCGCCAGGTCCGTCGAGTTCATGCTCATCGCTGCCCTGGGTCGCGTGTCCGGCCCCGTGACGTGGACGGCGTATTCGAGGCTTCCCAAAGCCGACGGCGCCGCCTGGGCGGGATGTGTGAAGACGTGCTCCCCAAGCCAGTCGGAAATGAACGCCGCCCCAAGACGACCCTCGACCCGCACGTCCAGGTCACCGCCGATGGCCCACGTTCCCGACGCGCGCACGTCCGCGTGACGACTTTCCTCGTCGGCTTGGGGCTGTCGCAGTTCCACGCGCTCCAGGTTCAGCATACCCTCGTCGAACGTCAGCTTCACCGGCGTGTCGGGCGCGTTCGACAGGTCGTAGCCAAGCCAGCCGACGTTGAGCGACGACAACTGCGCCTGTCCCTGCACGTGCGACGTCAGCCGCACCGCGCGCTCGAACATCTCCGACCCTGTCGCGGCGCGCTCGAACAGACCTTCGCGCCGGAGCGCGGCGACATCGACCGAGGCGGCGACCTTCCCCGTGATCGACGTGGCGACCGAGTTCTCTCCATCGACAGGCGTGGGGAACCACGCCTCCGCAGCGCCGTCGGTGACGGTCATCGACGTCAACAGCAGCGTCGGGTCGAGCCCGTTGACGTGCAGAGACGTGCTGACCATCTCGTAGCGCGCCGCCCCGACGTGGAAGCGGAACTTGTCGACATCTATACGGCCCTGCCGGGCGTCGACGTAGGCCGCGATGTTATCGAGCCGCATGCCGTTGTGCGCCAGGGTGAGGGCGGCGTCCGGCATTTGGACCCGGCCCACGAGGTACGGCTTCCGCGAAGTGCCGTCGATCGAGAGGTCGATGAGCGCCTTCCCCGACGCCTCGTCCACGGACGGGAAGAGGAGAGACGCAAAGCTGATGTCGAACTCCTCGGTGTTCAGTGTCATGGACATGGGCAGGTCCGGCCGGTCGACCACGAGGCCGTCCGCTCCCACTTCGACCACAAGCGGCGCCGACCCCGCGACGGTCATGTGATTGCCGAAGCTCTCCAGATCCCATTGCGGCAACGTGAGAACGCCGTCGGCGTACGTGGCGGAGCCCGCGAACGTGTCGAGTCGGAACAGGTTGTAGCGCAGTTCCTCCAGCAGCCAACTCGCATCCAGCGTGGGGCTCGCGGGCGAGCCGCCGACGGTCGCCGTCGCGGTCAGCAGGCCGTGGGGGTGCGCTGGTCCTTCTAGGAAATCTCCCAACATGGCGATCTCGAATCTCTCCGTCTCGGCGGCGCCTTCCCACGAGCCGTCCTCGTGCAGAGCCCCGGCCAGATCGAGAGACGCGTGGCCCATGCCAAAGCGACACTGCTCCAGCCGCAGTGTGGAGCCGTCGTAGCTCAGCGTGATCGGTCCTTGGTTGGGGAGAAGGCGGTCGTTTCCGATGAGCGCGGCATCGCTGATCTTCACGCTTCCCTGCCACCGCAGCGGGTCCACGCCGACGACATCCACGCGCGCCGAACCGGAGCTCTCCACTTCGAGCGGCGGAGGCGCGTATCCCGCGAACTCCACCAGACGGGACATGCGTAAGCCGTCGAGCCCGAAGTCCATGTGGCCGCGCAGGTTGGCCAGGTCGAACGCGTTCCTCCAGTCCACCAGATCCAGCGGATACTCGAAGGAGCCGGAGCCTGTGACCGCGCCGTCGCCCACCTGGGCGCGACTCTCGACATCGGCCAGCACGCGGCCGGATTCGTCGGAGGCAAACGTCGCGTTGACGAGGATGTTCTCGATCGGCCGGCTCGAAAACTCCAGCGCCACCCGTGAGGCGTCGACACGCGCCGATCCGGTCACGCGCGGGTTCCTGATGGACCCGCTTACGTCCAGCGTCACGGAAGCGCTCCCGTCGGCCTCCTGGAGCAGCGGGTGCAGCGACGGAGCCCACGACAGATCGTCCTGCTGAGCGCGCACCGTCAGCCTCAAGGGAGCGTCCACGAGTTGCTCCACCAGCGGCACTAGGACGAACGTGAGCGCCATGGGAATCTCGCCGCTTACGTCGACGTCACGCCCTCCGAGACGCAACCCCATCCGGCGAAGCGTCACCACGCGATCGCGATACTCCGCCTCGCCACGGACGTTCTCGAGTGCGAGCCGAGGAGCCCCGTCGCGCAGCGCGATAGTGGCCGTGGGAACGTCCCACGACATGTTGACGATCGGCGCCGCGGCCGTCCCCTGCATGTCCAGGCGATACGTGCCGACGCCTGCCGCGAGCCCGGGCAGGCCCATGAAATCCGAGACCATCTCGAGGTCGAACGTGCGCGCCTCGACATCGAAGGCGATCGGCTTGTGCAGGTCGAGAAGGCCGCTGAACTCCACGTCGAACGGATGCGCCGGGTCCGCTCCGTTCATGACGATGGGGCTCAGCTCGATACCCGACGCGGAGATAGACCCGCGCACCGGGTCCACGTTCGTCAGTTCGTAGTCGGGCGTGCGCAGTTTCAACGACGACAGCGCGACGGACGCCAACGCTTCCCGCCACTTCGTCAGGTCGCCGGTGACGCGTATTTCGCCGCCAACTGTCGTGCTGCGGAGGCCCCTGCCCGCGGGCTGCCCGACCAGGCGTATGAGGGGCAGGACATCGGTGTCGGCGAACGTCAGCGACGCCTCGAACGGAACGCCGTCGGGGGCGGCTTCGCCGGTCAGCGCAAGCGCGTACGCGCCGTCGACGAGCGACCCGGACCCGGTGATCGAGCCGTCGCGGTACGTCACGAGCAGGTCGCTGTCCCCCAGCCGCGCCGAGCGGAACTCCGCGTCGGATACCGTCGCCCGCAACTCCGCCGTCGGAGACTCGAACGCGCCCGACCCCTCGACTGCCAGGTGGACGCTTCCCTCGGCGTCTTGCAGCGCGCCATCGGAGCCGTCCGCGACCCACGCCAGGACGTCGGAGATCGGGGCCGCCTCTGTGAACGCCGCCGAAAACGTGTACGCGCGGGCGTCGAACGTCGCGCGCGCCGTCAGCGGTATGTCCTCGGCGGCGAACTCGAACGGCGGGATCGTCCACTCGCCTGCTTGCGCGTTCAGCGCCACCGAACGCAGGGCTATCGGGACGGATGCGTACGTGGCGTCGGCGAGGCTTAGCGTGGCCTCTCCGTCCAGGGCGTCGAGACTCCCGGTGATACGAGCGTCCCCGCTTGTCGCGCCGGAGAACGGGAAGTCCGGCGACAGGGCGACGACGTAGGGGTCCAGGAGGAAATCGCGCGCCTCCGCGGTCACGTCCACGACAGGCGGCCGCGATCCGTCGGCCGACATGCGGATCGTCCCCGACCCCGAGACGGCCCCATCGCCAGACTCGGCCGTCGCGGAGAGAACCCGCAGCGTGTCGTCCTCCCACCTGAGCTCGGCGACGGCGCTCAGGATGGGGAACCCACGCCAAGCACCCTCCGGCCATCGCGTTTCTACCTCGACGACGGGGCGTTCTGCCGTTCCCGTGATGCGTCCCTGGCCCCGCGCGCTTCCCCGCGCCTCTTGCCCGAACGCCTTCGCCACGTGACCGACGTCTTCCGCCTCGAATGAAATGTCCACATGCAGGGCTTCGCCTGGCAGAGCGCCCGACAGCGCTATCTGCGCGTCGCCGGCCAGTGTGACCTGCGCGTCGAATCGCTCGCCATCCACGGCGTGTGTCGCGCTCGCGGCGCCGTCGCCGATCTCGTTTCCGTCCCACGCGACATCATGTAGGAGCCACTCCCCTGTCGAACGCAGGACTTCGTCGCCCAACACCGCCGAGAACTGCCCGTCGACCTTCCCTGTGACGCCGTCGAGGGCCGAGGTCGCCGGGGCGAACGCTTCGCGCAGCCGCGTCACGTCCAGATCGCGGGCGGTTGCCTCAACTTCGAGCGCGCCCGTTCCGAGGTCGTCCACTCGCGCCGAGGCGAGCACCGACCCACCGAAGACCGATATCTCGATGTCGCGGACGGATGCGTCTCCGCCCTGCCATCTGACTGCCCCACTCCCCGCGGCGACCAGAATCTGACCCCAAAGCGCGTCGCGGAAAGCCCACGGTCCTTCGACGACGGGGTCGGCGAGCTCGCCCGTGATCCTCAGTCCGTCCAGTTCGACAGCTCCCTGCGCATCGCGCAGCATGTCGGGGTAGAGCGGACGAGCGACATCGGCGTTCACGACTCCATCAATCGTGAGATCGACACTGGGTGCGAAAGCGACCTCCCCGTGGACCGACACGTGGGAGTCGGGCGCGGTTAGCAGGGCGTCGTGAACGATCGCCCTGTCGGCGTTGACTGTTCCTCTCGCCGTGATTCCGTCCAGGGCTTGTACGTTCTCTCCTCGCGTGACCGTCCACGCGTCCGATCGGGCCTCGAACGGCCGCGTCGCTGAGAGAGGCAGGGGCGTCGATACTTCGCTGCTGAGCGCAAGGTTCGGGATCGCGATGCGGAGGTCGCCTATCACCTGGTCGGCGACCACGGAAACGGACTGCATGTCTATCGAGCCGACGGATATCTCTATCGGCGCGCCTCCGCCGTCGTCTTCCGCGCTCACGGCGCTGACGAGTGTGGCGATGTTGAGGTCGCCGTCCGGCATCCGGCGAACGTGGATGTCCACGTCGCGGGCGTGCACGGCGGTAATCTGCAGCGACCCCTTCAGGATCGGCGCTCGTCGGTACGTGAACCGAAGCGAGTCTATAGTGAGAATCGGCGATGTGCCGTCCGGCTCCATCACCTCGACGGTCAGTTGCTTCTGGGCCGCGCCGACGGTGTGGACATCCCGGATGTGGACCGGGCTACCGAGGATGCGCGCGACCTGTCGCTCGAGCAGTGGCGTGATGTGCCTGAGAAAGGTGTCGCTACGCAGGTATAGGAACGCGACGAGCCCGCTTGCGAGGAGCGCCGCAAGAGGGAGGCCGATGCGAGCAGCGCGGCGGGGCACGATGGCCATGTGCGGTCCGGTCGACTCTTGCGAGGGCGAGTTCAGCCTGCGGTATCGCCACGTCTGACGGTATCACGCGCGGTCTTAGAGGGTCAAGCCGGATGACCGTGAACCCGCTTTCTGAGCGGCGCGAGGGAGTATGGGCAGGTATGTGATTCGTGTCCGGTACGGCCACATTATACACGCGGCCGAGACCCGATATAGCGTCTCCCGGGACACGCGTCGACGCGATGCCATCCACCCGCAGGTCATCGACGTCTAGGAGCGCTCGACGATGCCCTGCTCAAGAGTGACTACTCAGCCTGATCTGGGACGCCCCCTGGCCGGGAGGTGTGTGTCTGGGTTAGGGTCTCGCCATGGCCCCTCTACCAT
>NYZG01000400.1 GCA_002687025.1 Candidatus Poribacteria bacterium | reverse complement strand
TTTCGGGCGCGGAAGGCGGCGAGTATGGCGCGAACGGCAGTGGTCTTGCCCGTGCCAGGCCCTCCCGTCAAGATCACAAGGCGACGCCCAAGGGCGGCTGTCACGGCCTCGCGCTGCTTGTCCGAGAGCGTGACGTCGACCTCCTTCTCCGCCTTGCGGAGAGCCTCGGCGGCCTGCTTGTCCGAGAGCTTGACTGACGCGCCGGCGAGAGACTGCAGCCGGGCCGCGGCGTCCACATCCGCGTCGTGGAGCCGTAGGCGGTACACCCGACTCCCTTCGACTACGAGCGCGCCTTCCTCGTCGGCGCGCGCGAGTCCCGCGACGACGGCGGCTTCGGGCAGGCCCAACAGTTCCGCGGCCGGGACTGCGAGCGCCTCTGCTTCGCAGTAGACGTGGCCCTGCTTTTCGGCTCGAAGGACGACTTGCACAATCCCCGCCGCGATACGGCTCTGCGAATCGCGGGGCGCCCCGAGCTTGGCGGCAAGCGGATCGACCGACGGGAAGGGCAGCGCCGGCCCGGCGACGGCGTACGGGTCGCCGCGGAGCATGTCGAGGGCGTGTTCGCCGTGGGTCGCGTAGATGCGCTGCGCGAGGGAAGCGTCGCCGACGTGGATCTGGAGATAGAGCGCCAGGCCGCGCAGGTCGGTTTGCGGCCCCCACATCCGGTCGCTGTGGATGTCCCACGCCTCTTTGATCTGCGCCGCGCGCTTCTGGCCCACGCCCGGCAGTTCACGTAGCCTGTCGGCGTCATGGCCGAGTACGCCGAGGGCATCGGCGCCAAACGCGTCCATGAGGCGTTCCGCCATGCTCGGGCCGGCCTTCGCGCCACCGTCCGGCAGGGCCGCCGCCGCGAGGATGGCTCCAATGTCCGCCTTCGGATTGCTTGCGGCCAGTTCGAAGCGGCGTAGGCTGAACTGCAGGCCATATGTGTCGTGCTGCACCCACTCGCCGTGCAGACGCAACTCCTCGCCGGGCCCGACGCCCGCGAAGGCGCCAACGGCGCGCACGACCTTGTCATCGTCACCGTCGACGGCGAATGCGGCGACGGTGAACGTGCCGCGCTCGTTCTCGTAGATGATGTCCTGTAGGATGCCGTCGACGGTGGCCATGTCGCGCGTTTCCGGTTGGCGGCTTCCTGCGGCCGGTCGCTGGCTATCCGGCGAAGGGCGTCAGCTCCGCGTCGCGGTATTCGTCGCCTATGGAGCCCAACAGCGGCTGGAGGTAGTCGCGGCCGGCGGCGGTGATTCCGAATGACTCGGCGTCGTACAGCCTTGCGTCTACAGTGCGCGGTATGATCGTGGCGGCGGCGTCCCGGAGGAGGACATCGCCGACGTCGTGGGTCGTCACACCGAGGGCGTCGCCGTCCAGCGCGGGGCACGCGATACGGTTGATCTCGCCCGCGGCGACCGCGGCGGCGGCCGTACGGCCGAGCTCGATGGCCCAGTCGCGATCGAATGGCGTGGGTCTGCCACACCGCTGTAGGTACGATGGGAGTACCGCCGCGATGTTGCTGGCGCTGACGCCACCATCGTGGGCAACACGGCTCTTGAGCTGATCCGCCAGCCACTGCGAGCAGCCCCCGAGACGACGGTGCCCGAAGGCGTCCATGTCGCCGGACTCCGCGAGCGGCCGGCCGTCGGGTCCGATGGCGCCTTCGGCGACCACGACGACGACATTGCCGCGGACGGAATAGCGTTGGGCCACGGCTTCGACGAGCGCGTCGACATCTAACGGCCATTCGGGCAAGACGATGAAGTCAGGATGCCCGTAGGCCGTAGCGAGCGCCAGCCACCCGGCCGTTCGCCCCATGGCCTCGAACACGAGTATTCGGCCGTGAGAGTACGCGGTGGTGCGTAACGCCCGGGCGGCGTCTGCGAGCCACGTCGCCGCAGTCGGGAAGCCCGGGCAGAAGTAGTTGCGCATCTCCGCGCGCGCATACTCGCCACCGGCTGCGGGGTTCGTGCCGACGTCGTTGTCTATCGTTTTGGTGACGAAGTTCACCGGCACATCGCGATGGTATTCGCCCAACGATACACCGACGGTCAGCGTGTCGTCGCCGCCGATCGCGACGAGGGCGTCCAGCCCCAGCTGCGTAATGCGGGCGGAGGCCTGCTCCATGCCACCGGCGACGGCGCGCAGGTTGGTTCTGGATGAACGTATCACGGTGCCTCCGCGGTCTGGATCGATCGCGGCGGCGGGGAGATGAACGGCAGACCCACTGGCGAGCATCCCCGCCCAGCCGGCCTCGATCCCTATCACGTCGTATCCGGCCGCTTCGGCGCCCAGGGCGATTCCCTTGAGCGTCGCGTTCAGGGCGGTCGTGTCGCCGCCACCCGTGAGCACGCCCAGCCTACGCGTCGCCATTGCGGGAAGTCTCCTCGGTTCTCGGGCAGGGAGGTACGCGGGCGGCGGAGGCTATTCGTCGGCGCCGTCCGCACCTAAGTATTCTATCGCGCGCTCGATCAGCAGTATGGCGTATGTGGGGTTGTGGAAGCCGTGCCCGGCGTCGGCCTTCACCATGTCTATGTTTGTGCGCGCGCTGTCGTATGTGGTCCCGGTGTCGGATTCGCTTGCGGCCGCCGCCAGCAGGCGCTCGGCGCGCGCCAGGAGAGTCTCGATCTCGGCCTTCGACGCAGATGTCCTCTCGGCGGCGTCCTCATGGCACGGGACGCAACTCGCCATTGTCGCCTTGAACGTGTGCCCACCCTCTTCGAGGGCGATTCCCTCGGTGTCGTCGGGACGGTACATGTGGCAGACGGCGCAGTCGCCGTCCATGTCATCGGCATGTTTGGAGGGCGTGTCGGTCACGCCATTGCCCAACACACCGAGGAACATCTCGGCTTGGCTTTGGTGGATGATCCCTTTGCCAGCGCAGCCGCAGTCCATCTTGTGGCACGTGATGCACGTGTCGGCGACGGGCCGGATGAGGTAGTCGGGCGTGTCTTCGTACGCGTGCGAGTGACAGGAGGAACACGCGACCTCGTTGATCGCAGCCTCGAGCGTCACCGTGGCTGCCGGCCGCTGTCGCCCCCAGCCCGAGGGCGCCGCGGCCCTATAGCCGGACGAGTGGCATCCGAGGCATGAGTCGGCGCCATTCACGGCGGCTCGTAGTGCCGCGAGGTTGTGAGCGTGGCCCGACGCGGCCCACTCGACCGACTCCGGCTCGGAACCGTGGCACTTGAAGCACTTCTCGGACGAGGGGGAGGCCCTGATCACCTCGGCATCGACGACGAGCGAAGGGTATACCACCGGCGCGTCGGAGTCCGGGTCGGGCTTGCCTCGCTCCTGCGCGTGCAGCGAGAACACCAGGATGAGGGCGAGGCCTAACGCTCCGCCGCCAGCAGCTATACGGGTCATCTATCGCTCCGCCGCGGCGCCCGCGGCCTCATGTACGGAGAACTCCAGGAGCGCCACTATCTCGGCGACCTGCACGGCCCGGAGTAGCGCGTCGGTCCGGCCGGCGGTCGTCTCATGGCGTTCGCACAGGTCGATGAACGCGAAGGGGTCCCACTCGTCGGCAGTCAGGATGACCCGGCCCGCCTCGTCATCGGGGGCCTCCTCCGCCTCTGCTTTCGCGGCCGCGAGCACTGCAGGGAACACCGGATGTCGATCGACGCGGCGAAACCAGTATTTAGAGTTCGGGTAATCGGGCTCGCGCCGGTGCATGATGCCGTGCCAATAGTCCAGCGTCCGTCGCGCGAGCTCGTCATTCGCGGACTCAGACATGGCCAGCCCATGAGCCAAGTCCAGCGCGTCGTTCCACAGCAGCAGTCCCGATCTGACGGCTCGAGCCATGGCCGGGTCCCGCGGGGGGGCCGCCAGCATGTCGTCGTCAGTGGCCGCGGCGAGATGGGTGGTGAGATCAGGCCGCCATTGCTCACTCGGGGTCAACTGTGGCGTGGGATCGCGCCCCTCCAGTAGGGACTTGATCCGCGAGGCGTCTGCGGACAGATGCATTGGGCCTCCCGTGAGTACGCGTGGTCTTGGCGCGGCGGCGCCGGATAGGCAGGCATTCTAGCATCCGCCCTGTGGACGGTCAATGCGCCGACCTACGTGCACAGGGCCATTCCATGGTGTCGTCTGCCGTCTGGCTGCCCGCCAGGAGGCGCGCAATGTACCTCGTCAACTGCGAGCTAGCGAGACATGGCGCGCGGCTGCCGGCGCCGCCCGGATCGACGCGCAGGTCCGACTAGGCGGCGGGCAAGGGCGCGCGCGGGTCGCGCATGAACAGAATGCTGACGAACGCGAGGAAGGAGCTCAGCGTGGCGTAAACGAATACCGTCTTATACCCCAGAGAGTCGGCGAGTAGGCCGGCAGCCACGGGGGCCACCAGTCGCGGGATGTACTGCGCGCCGAACGTCAGGGCTACGTATCGGGGCACCTCGGAGGGCGGGCCGAACTCCATCTGGATGGTGTAACCCGCCAGGTCGAGGCCTCGCATGCCCACCGAGGTGACGAAAACCACCGGGTAAAACCAATAGAGCGAGGGGGCAAAGATCGAATACGCGCTGGCGCCGGCCACGAGCAGCGAGGCGAGCATCAGCACCGTGCGATTGTCCGTGCGATCGGCGAGGACACCCCAAAAGAACGAGGCCAGCGCCCCCAACGACATCAGGACCGTGAACCAGCCGCTCTCGCCGGTCTGCGCGCCCAGTTCACGGATGGCGTACGTCATGTGGAAGGCCGTCCCGGCGGCGCCGAAGACGGAGAGACTCGTCGCCAGGACGAACAGCTGGAAATCGCGCCGCGTCCTGAGGATGGTCCACAGTTCAGCCAGGAACTTCGCCATCGTACGGCGTTGGTCGGGAATTGGGTCGCGCGGTTCGTCCACGAACGCGAGCGGCAGGAAGCTCACCGTCAGAATCAGGAACCCGACGCCGAAGCATACGGCAAAGCCGTTCGGGAAGCCGCCCCACGAGGCCCCTGAGCGCAGGATGAACGGGATCGCCAGTCCCGTGCCCATAGTCACGACGTTCGCCAGGGTACCGCCCAGACCATAGAGCAGCCCCCTGCGACGAGGAGGGACGATCTTGCTGATGAGCGCCGAGTAGGCCGGCATGCTGCAGCCCATGGACAGGTAATGCATCGCCAAGAGCACGAACAGCACCCCGATCATCGCCTTGGGGTGTTTCACGGCGAGGAACGGCGTCAGGACGGCCAGAGCGAGCAGGAGTAGCCGCTCGACGCTGGCGACGGCGATCACATACCACTTCTTGATCGGCAGTCGCTCGACGTAGTTCGCGACCAGCACCTGGGTCAGGGATATCGAGCTGGAGACCACGGATGTCATGAGCCCAATGACGACGTTCGACTTCGTCAGGTGGGTCATGAACTCTTGCAGGATCGAACGTGGATCGAAGAAGGAACTGCCGGCCCAGAAGCCTATGACATCGGCGAGGGCAGCCCCGAAATTCAGGCGACTCCGCCGCGGCGTGTCTGGGGCGTCGACATCCGCGTCGGCTTGCGACGGTGTCAAGGTGGATACCTCGTGGAGAGCGACCGGAGACGCGGGGAAGTATAGGGGCGCCGGCGCCGGGGGTCAACGAGCGACCATCGCAGGGGCCGGCGCCAGACGCCGCGAGTGCGGGCCACCGGCGGGCCCGCGCTGACACACGGCGATCAGTCGCCGGGCGCCGACACCGCCGTCGCCGTGGCGATCGCACGGTAGTCTGCATACGCGAGCCGCTGCCTGCCGTGGGAGTTGACCAGCCCGAGCTTCTCGTCATGGTCGCCCAAGGCAAACACGCACACGCCACGCACCCGCGGTCGCGCCATGGCCCAGGCGGCGACGAGTTGCACGAACCCGGACTGCGCCCTCTCGCCGCCCATGGTCACGGGCGATTGGCCGAACTCGAAGACCCAGTGGTCTCGCCCGCGCCCGTACGCGTCCATCCACCCTCCGACCTTCGCCAGTGTGTCGGACATCTCGGCGCGGGTTTGGTACACCGCGTAGAAACTGAACCCCACGACGTCCATCGCACTCGCCGGGCGGCACAGGAGTCGGTACAGCTCCTCGTCGTTGTCGGAGGACCCCAGATACGCGCCGCAGCGGGCAAGCGGCTGCCGCTCCTGGACAGCGTGGACGGCTTCCGTGAGCGCGGCGGCCCATTCGGTCGGCGTGTGCGTCCTGCCCGTTAGGGCGACGTACGCGCCGTACGGTTCGATCACCGGCACGAGGATGTCGGGAGCGTACGTCTCGGCGAGGAACGCGTGGAACGGAGCCATCGCCTCGACGGCAGCCGCGAGGCCGCTGGGCGGCCGAATCGCCCATCTGGCCGGATAGTCGGCCGTCATGACGATCGTCGCGCCGTCGGCCCGAAGCTGACTGACGAACCGGCCCACGGCGTCGGCGCGGTCTGGATGCGTCATAAGATCGTCGTGCACGAACAGGTTGACCGCGCGCATCCCGAGATCCCGGATGAGCGCGAGCTCTCCGGCGAGCGTCTCTTCGGTCGGCGGGGGATTCTGCGGCACGCGGAACACCACGCCGGGCCGGAAGTCGTTTTGCGGCGTCGCCAGGTCCTCTGGAGCGATGCGCCAGCTCGCCGCGATGGACACGCCACGCGGGAGCAGCGCGGCGACCGCGACGAAGAGCACCGCGCACGCGACGGCCGGGATGACATTCACGTACCCGATCGCCCTCCTCGATCGGTCCACGGGGACGAGGAGTGTCGGCAGCCAGTTGAAGATGGGGACGAACACGTACATGAACGTCGTGCAGGCGCTCTGGACCATCGCGTAGCTCACGTGAAGACCGGCAAACAGGACGCCCACGGGCAGACCCAGGTACGCGGCGTAGCGTGTGAGGTACGTGACGGCGAGCAGCGCGTTGAGGGCCGGTATGGACGTCTGCCACCAGCGCCCCCGGCCCAACAGGAACCACCGGATGTTTGCCCCGGCCGACAGTATGAACGCGACCGGATACAGCCACGCAATCCACACCATGAACGCCGCGTCCGGGTCCATGCGACCGACGTCAGCGACGAACGCGGGCAGCATGAGGGCGAGCGTCAGGTAGTGCGCGTACCGCCACGGCCACGCGTGGCATCGCCGGCGCCGGAACACGAGTACGCAGGCGACCACGGCCCAGGCGATCGCGCCGACCATCACCGGCGCATAGACCAGGACCAGCATCCGCAGGACGCCATTGGCTAGCATCGGGAGCTCCGGGATGTTGAGGGCGCGGCCCCGCCGGCCGAAGGGATACGCCACCAGGATAGCTTACCAACCCCAGCGCGAGCGCTGACGCGGCCACCTACCCCACGCGGCGTGCGGACGCTATACGTTTACCCGTGGGCGCCCCACGCGACGCGCGCGGGGCCGACAAGGGAGCTTCCCAATGGCCATGACAGCGAAGATCCTGCTCATCGTGGTGGGCGTGTTCGGCGCCCTAGGCGGGATGGCGAAGATAACTCCGGGCGAGCAGAACGGCGGCGTCTACATGATCGCCGCGGTGCTGGCGTGCGGCACGTTGCTCTACTTCTCGCGGGCCGAGCGCGAGTAGGCGACGCGCCTCACAGACCGTCCCTGTGCGAGTGCCGGCGCGCCCGGCCCCGAGGCGTCAGTGGGCCTCGAGCCAACTCTCGCCTGTGCCCATTTCCACGACAATCGGCACGGAAACGTCGAGCGCATTCACCATCGCATCCTCGACTAGCGGCATGACGACGCCCTGCTCGTCGCGATGCATGTCGAACACGAGCTCGTCGTGGACCTGCAAGAGCATCCGCGTGCGCAGGCCGCGGGCGTCCAGCTCGCGGTGAATGCGGCTCATGGCGATCTTTATCATGTCCGCCGCCGACCCCTGGATGCGGCTGTTGATGGCGTTGCGCTCCGCCGCCTGACGGGTGGTGGCGTTCCGCGAGGCGATGTCGCGCAGGTAGCGGCGGCGTCCGAGGATCGTCTCGGCGTAGCCATGTTCCCTGGTGAATTCGATCGTATCGTCCATGTACTGGCGCACGCCGGGGTATTGCGCGAAGTAGCTGTCGATGAGCTCCGCCGCCTCGCCTCTGGGTATGTTCAGTCGCTGCGCCAGGCCGAACGCCGAGATGCCATATATAATGCCGAAGTTGACCGTCTTCGCGCGGTCACGCATCTCGCGCGTCACGTCTTCCGGCTCCACATCGTGGAGCTTGAGCGCGGTGGCCGTGTGGATGTCCTCGTTGTTCAGGAACGCGGCCCTCATTCCCTCGTCGCCGCTCAGTTCCGCTGCGAGCCTTAGCTCTATCTGCGAGTAATCCGCTGCGAGCAACGTGAACTCCGGCCCGCGCGGGACGAACGCGCGTCGTATCTCCTGTCCCTTCTCGCGGCGTATGGGGATGTTCTGTAGGTTCGGCCCGCTGGACTGCATCCTGCCGGTCGCAGTGACGGCCTGCTCGTAGTGCGTGTGGATGTGCCCCGTTCGTTCGTATACGGCGCCGGGGAGTGTGTCCACATAAGTCGACTTCAGCTTCGTGGACGCGCGGTAGTCCAGCACTTGCGCCACGATCTCGTGCTCGGGCGCGAGCCGGGCCAGCACCTGTTCGTTGGTGGCGAACTGCCCGGTCTTCGTCTTCTTGGCGTTCGGGTCGAGCTCCATCTTGCCGAAGAGCAGCTCGCCGAGCTGCTTCGGCGAGCCGAGGTTGAATTCCTCGCCCGCCAACTCGTAGATGCGCGCCTCTGCCATCTCGATGTCGTCGGCCAACTCGCCCGACAGACGTTCGAGCACGGGCGCTTCAAGGCGGATTCCCTCGTATTCCATCTCGACCAGCGCGGGGATCAGGGGGCACTCGATGTCGTGGAAGACGCGCTCCTGTCCCATCTCCTTCAGGAGCGGCTCGTACTTGCGGAAGAGCTGGTAGGTGATGTCCGCGTCCTCCGCGGCGTATTCCGCCACCTGCTCGACGGGAACTTCGCGCAGCGTCTGCTGTTCCTCGCCCCGCTCGCCGATGAGGTCGCTGATGGACATCGGCCGATACGCGAGCAACGCTTCGGCCAGGTAGTCCATGCTCCTGCGCAACTCGGGCGTCGCGAGGTGGGCGGCGAGCATGGTGTCGAACAGAGGCCCACTCACGGCCACGCCATGCCAGCGCAGGACGCTAAGGTCGTATTTCAGGTTGTGTCCGACGGTCAGGACATCCTCGCTGTCGAAGAACGGGCGGAACTCGTCCAGGACGGCGCGATTCGCGTCCTTGTCCTCTGGGAACGGGACGTAGAAGCCCGTGCGCTCGGCGAACGAGAACGCGAACCCCACGATCTCGCACTCCTTGGAGTCGAGCCCTGTGGTCTCGGAGTCGAAGCAGACGGCATCCTGTTCGAGCAGCTTGGCGATGAGCGTCGCGCGGGCCTCGGCTCCCTCGACGATCTCGTACGTGTGCTCGATGTCGGCCGCGGCTCGCACGGCTATGTCGGCGTCCGCGGCCGCGTCATTGGTCGACCGCTGGAGGGTCATGTCGAAGTCTTCACCGAACATTCGTCTTCCGAGCGTGCGGAACTCCATCTCGACGAACAGTTGCTTCAGTGCCTCGTCGTCGGGCGAACGGCGGACGAGGTCGTCGACCGCGTGCTCCAACGGCACGTCGCGGACGATCGTGACGAGGCGCTTGGAAAGGCGGGCCTGGTCCGCGAAGGTCTCGAGGTTCTCCTTCTGCTTGCCCTTGAGCTCGTGGGTGCTTTCGAGCAGGTTTTCCATACTGCCGAACTGCGCGACGAGCTTCTTCGAGGTCTTCTCGCCGATGCCCGGGACGCCCGGGATGTTGTCGCTTGTGTCGCCCCACAGGCCGAGGATGTCGCGCACCTGATCGACGTTCTCGATCTCCCAGCTTTCGAGGATTTCCGGCACGCCGAGTACCTCCGCGCCGCTCCCGCTCTTGCCAGGCTTGTACATGAACGCCGTCTCGGACACGAGCTGCGCGAAGTCCTTGTCCGGCGTCACCATGAAGGTCTGGAAGCCCTGGGCGTCGGCCTGGAGCGCGAGCGTGCCGATGATGTCGTCCGCCTCGAAGCCGGGCTGCTTGATGACCGGGATGTTGAACGCCTCGAACATGCGGAAGACGTACGGCAGGCAGTCGCTGAGGTCCTCCGGCATCGCCTCGCGCTGCGCTTTATACTCTGGGTATTCCTTGTGCCGCATCGTCGGCTCCGGGGTGTCGAACACCGCGGCGATGTGGGTCGGCTCTTCCTTGCCGAGGATCTGGAGCAGTGTGTTCGTGCACGCGAAGACGGCCGAGGTGTTCATTCCCGTCGAGGCGATGCGCGGGTTGCGGATCAGGGCGAAGTGGGCCCGATACACGAGCGCCATGCCGTCGAGTAGGAACAGCTTCTTGCCGGTATCCGCCATCCTCGATCTCGCTTCCGATGTGGTGGGAACGGTGCTGCGCGCGTATGTCTCCTAATGACGACAACGGCCGGTGATTGTGAACTGTTACACGGCCCGCGCACTGTCAGTATCGGCCGTGTTCGCGCGCCGTGTCATACATCGCCACCACATTCTCGGTCAGCGAGTTGTCCTGGAGCTGGTGCGTCGGCGACATTGCGTAGCCGCCACCGGGCATCATGATGTCCAGCGTCTCCCGCACATCGTCGATCGTGTCTTGAACGGAACCCGTCGCGACTGGGCCGGCCGTCGAGATGCATCCGTGGAATGACAGCCGGTCGCCGTAGCGGCCCTTCAGGTAGGCGGGCGCCATGTTCGCGGCCTCCGGCTGGAGCGTGTCCACGACGTCGATGCCCATCTCGATGAAGTCGTCGAACGCCCAACTGCTCGACCCGCAGCAGTGGATGATGACCGGCAGGTCGTAGGCTTTGGCCAGGTCCACGAACTGTTGATGGATTGGACGTATCACCTTGCGGAAAAGGTCGAGGCTGACGAGCGGCCCGATCTGGGTCCCAAGGTCCTCGCCCATCTGGAACAGGTGGATGCCGCCCTTCGCCGCTTCGAGCGTCCGCTCGGTGATCTCCAGGAGCGTCGCGCTCTTCCGCTGGATGTAGCGCAACCCGGCGGCGTCCTCGGTCAGCAGGTCGACGAGCACCTGCTCCATCGTGCGGATCATGCCCGTGCTGTTGATGATGTCCGGCAGACCCACGCTGCCGCCCACGACGCAGAACTCCTCCTGCGCGGCGCACTGCGCGGCGACGTTCGAGTAGTCGTAGTCGTCCGGCGAGGGCATCGGCCACGCTTCGATTTCGTCGAGCGTGGCGTCTGAGAGCGGGAAGTCGCAGTAATCCCAGTAGCCGCCGCTGTCGTGTTCGACGTAACGCCGACGGATCCCCCAGAGGTCGACCGTGCGGTCGGGGATGTCGTCGTGGAGCTTCGGTCCCACGTACGGCGCGCCGGAGCCGCGGAAGTCGACGCCGAGGATTTCGCGCAAGGCCAGATTGTCGTTGGCGGCGAGCCCGTAGTGCTCCTTCAGGCGCGCGTCGATGCCTGGATTCGACATGTAGTTGATCGGCACGCGATCCGGCTCTGCGCGCGCAAATGCCGTCAGCACGCGTTCCCTCGAACTCATCTCACGTGGCATGTCGTCGGCCCCCTTGTCCTTCGTCCACGTCCGTGTCGCCGCAGCCTCGTACACCGGGACATTAGCCCGCGACGCGACGCTCCGCCACGGTGATTGCGCGCGCGGGCGGATGCGCCTAGGCTGAGACGGAATCGGCCCGAAGCGCGCGGAGCGCCCGCCATACACAATCTCGGAGGAGAGACGTCACGATGACACGCCTTACGACATGCGCATGCCTGCTAACGTTCGCCGTCGCGGTTGGCGCTTCCGCGCTGACAGACGACTTCAGTTCCGGCGCCGCCGCTGGCTGGACGGAAGTCCAGGGGACGTGGGCCGTGGCCGACGGCAAGTACACGCAGTCGGACCTCACCTGGTCGACGACCGGGACCCACGAGACGTACCACCGCAGTTACTTCGGCGACCAGAGCTGGACCGACTACACGGTGGAAGCGACCGTGAGGATCGACGAGAGCGGCGGCGTCGCGGCGATCCTCGGCATCTTCTTCCGCGTCACCGAGAAGTCGGCGGGCGGCGACTACTACCTGTTTCGCCTGGACGAGCGGCCCGCGGAGGGACCGGGACTCATCAAGTCCCCGAACGTGACCATGCAAATCAACCCGAACCAACCTGCGGAACTCGGCCGTGACTACGTCCTAAAAGTCGAGGTGGCGGGCGACTCAATCCGGTGCTACGTTGACGGTGTGTTGGAGATCGACGTCACCGACAGCGATTTCGCGACCGGAGCCGTCGGCGTGGGCACGTTCGACGCCGTCGCCGCCTTCGACGACGTCAGCGTCAATGGCGCGGGCATCGCGGCGCCTGTCGAGCCACGGGGGAAGCTGCCCCACGTGTGGGCGCGCTTGCGGAGCGCATACTAGACCGCGCCGAGCCCGGGCGGTCGGGACGCCGGCCGCCCGGAACCCACGACGATGGAGGAGATACGCAGTGATGACACGCCCGACTGCATGTGCCTTGGTGTTGGCGTTCGCCGCCATCAACAGCGCATTCGCCCTGACCGAGAAGTTCGATGGTGGGAAGGCCGCCGAGTGGACCGAGTTCCAGGGCACGTGGGACGTCGTCAAGGGCGAATACGCACAGCTGGACACTCCCTGGACGACGACCGCGACGCACGATACGTACAACCGCAGCTACTTCGGCGAGGAAGACTGGGACGACTATACGCTTGAAGCGACGGTTCGCATTGAGGAAGGTGGCGATCTGGCGCCTATCGTGGGCATCTTCTTCCGAGTCACGGAGAAGACGGACACCGGCGACTACTACCTGTTCCGGCTGGACGAGCGCCCGGCCGAAGGCCCTGGACTGATAAAGGCGCCGAATGTGACGATGCAGATCAACGGCAACCAGCCCGCGGAGATCGGTCGCGACTACGTCCTCAAGGTCGAAGTCGAGGGCGACGACATTCGCTGCTACGTCGACGGCGTGCTGGAGATCGAAGTCACCGATGGCGACTTCCGAACCGGAGCCATCGGCGTCGGCACGTTCAACGCGGTGGGTCACTTCGACAACGTGAGCGTCAACGGCGACGGCATCCCACGCCCTGTCGAGTCGCGCGGCAAGCTGCCGACGGTGTGGGCGCGTCTGCGCAGCGCCTACTGAGTGGACGCCCAGCAGTGTCAGGAACGCCGGGCCGCACGCGCAGTGCTGCCCGGCCTCGGCGGACGACAGAGGTCGCGTCAATAGGTGTGTAAGTTCATCCGGCGGCGGCTTCCCAGTCGTTTTCGTTGCGTTGTCTGACGCC
>NYZG01000399.1 GCA_002687025.1 Candidatus Poribacteria bacterium | reverse complement strand
TCTCGCGCGCGGATCGCGTGTTCGCGTGGTGCTGGCACGGGACGGCCATGGACGGGTTGTCGTCGCGGCCGCAATCTGGGACGACGACGAACACGGTGTTGTCGCGATACGCCTCGTCGGCATCGGCGGCCTCGACCAGCCGCCGCAGGCCCTGGTCCATGATGGCGATGCCGTGTGTGTAGTGGCTCAGAGCGCCCCAGTGGACGTAGTCACAGTCGCAGTAATTCACCATCATCAGCTTGGGCCGCAGATGGCGCATGGCCCGCACGCTCAGTTCGGTGAGCAGTTGGTCTCCACGGGGGCTGACCGACGCCGTGTCGTCGTACCGTCCGCGCCACGTGTCCCAGAATCGCGCGATTGCCGGGCTCTCGACGTAGGTGTCTTGGTGGCTAGCGTCGGCGCCCGCCATCTTCGCGATCTCTTGCTGTGCTCTGGGAGAGTCGTCGTCGGGGACGGGCGCCTCAGCGAGCCGCTGACGTAGGAGGTGCGTCCTGTACCGGTATGGGCTCAGCACGCGGGCGCGATACTCGACACCGAAGAGATGGCGGTTGCTGAAGGCGTAGAACCCCTCGTCGACGCGGTCTTCGCCATCGACGACAAGAGTCTGATGCTCGGGGACGGCGTAGCTCTTCCGCATGAGCTCAAACAGGGTCGGGGATTTTGCCTCGAAGCGCTCACCGAGGAACAGCCCGTCGACGTCCTTGTGGCGATCATAGCGGCCTGTGAGGATGTTGAGTGTGCCCTGGCCGTGGCCCGTCTCGACCTCCTGAGACGCGGACATCTCCATGCCCGAGAAGAGCGTGCCGCGTTCGGCAAGGACGTGTCGCAGGTAGGGACTGTACGTGTCGTCGGCGAGGATCGTCTCCTGACGTCGGCAGCCTCCGCCGAATCGAACAATGATGACGTTCGGCCCTTCGTACCCTGGCACGCGCGGCTGTGCGAGCGCGCCTCGCGGACGCACATGCAAGGCCGCGAAGCCGCCGAGAGCCCGCGAGATAAACGTCCGGCGGTCCATCCTGCATCCCCCGGGGCCAGCTTGACTTCGGGCGCCCCATCCGCTACCTTCCAGACCACGTTCTGTGCTGGTCGGGCTATGGTAGTCGGGCGAGCCGATGGCGGCAATTCAGGGGCTTCGGATCGTATGGCGCGTCAGAGCCTTGGGATGGCGCTCAAGTGCCCCATGTGCGGCGCCTCGGTGGCGTACGTGAGGGGCGATCCCCTGCCGCCCGCGTTCCCCTTCTGCGGGGAGCGATGCAAGATGCTCGACCTCGACAACTGGTTCAGCGAACGGTACGTCGTCGGTCGCGAACTGACCGACGAGGAGCAGGCCACCGCGGACGTTACGGACATGAGCCGTGACGACCTCGTCGGCCTCGTGCGGGAGCTCCAGGAGCGGCTTGGGGAGACGGTGGAGGCGGATGAGGACGACGGCATCGAAGTCTGAGCTCATCGCGTACCTCGAACGGCGCCTGTCCCCTGAGCGCATGAAACACGTCCTGGGCGTGCGCGACACGGCCATGGAGTATGCCGACGCGCACGGCGTCGATGCCGAGAGCGCCGAGACTGCGGCATTGCTGCACGACGCGGCGAAGTGGATGCCGGTGCCGGCGCAGTTCGCGGAATGCGCTCGCTACGGCGTGCATCTGACACGCGAGGACCGCGTGAGCCCCGTTGCGCTGCACGGCTACGTGGCCGCCGAGATGGGTCGCGTCCGCTACGGGTTCGAGCCCGAGGTATGCGAAGCCGTCCGCGGTCACACGACCGGCAAGGCGGACATGACCGATCTCGACATGGTTCTGTACGCCGCGGACTTCAGCGAGCCGTCGAGGCCGTTCCCAGAGGCAGCGATCGCACGGGATCTGGTCATGGCAGACCTGCTCAACGGGGTGATCCGCACCATGGAGTTTCGGCTCCAAGCGCTGATGCGCAAAGGCCGGCTGATTCACCCCAGAACCGTGCATGCCCGCAACGCTCTGCTGGCGCGCGCCCGATCCTGAGAGCGAAGGGGACACGATGGCGACGATGGTTGACACCGAGACGATGGCGCGCGTCGCGGCGGAGGCGGCCCTGAGCCGCAAGGCGCGGAACGTCACGCTCATCGACCTGCGCGGCCTGGGCGCTTTCACGGATTTCTTCGTGGTGTGCACTGGGACATCGGACACGCACGCGGCCGGGATCGCGGAGATCGTGTACCAGCGCATGCGCGAGGAAGGCCACCGTCTCCTGCACCGCGAGGGGTCGCGCCGGGCCGCATGGACGCTCCTGGACTACGTCGACACGGTGATCCACGTCTTCACGCGTGAGGCTCGCGAGTTCTATGCCCTCGAACGCCTCTGGGCCGAGGCGCCGACGACGGTCCTGGCCGACGACGACGGGGAACTCGATCCAGAGTGGGACGACGTGGACGAGGAGCCGAGGCCGCTCACGGCAAGAGACTTCGTCTAGAGCCATCGAGACGGGACGCTTTACCGGCCATCCGCGGCGATCACGCGCACGTACCCGCACCCGAGAAGCCGCTGCATGTCGCGAGCCTACGCGCCCGTCGTTCTGGTGGCCTTGGCGACCGCGTTCTCGCTTCTCGGCGACCAGATGCTGTACTCGGTGCTGCCGACTTACCACGCCACACTCGGCCTGACGTACATCCAGGTCGGGGTGATTCTCTCCGCCAACCGATGGGTGCGCTTCGTCACGAACAACGTGGCCGAGCGCGCGCTGCACAAGGTCAACATCACGGTCGCGCTCTCGCTGGCGTTGGCGGCGGGCGCGGGTGTCACAGCGCTCTATGGGGTTGCGTCGAACTTCGTGGTCTTCCTGCTGGGCCGCGTGTTGTGGGGCCTGTGCTGGTCGTTCATCCGCCAGAGCGGCCTTGTCACGGCAGCAGGCGTCAGCGGCGAGGAATCAGTCGGCGCGGTGATGGGGTCGTACAACTTCATCGCGCGTCTTGGGTCCGTCGCGGGCAATCTGGCGGGCGCCATCGGCCACGACTTGCTCGGGTTTGCGCGCACGCTGTTCATCTTCAGCGGGCTCTCGCTGATTGCCGTTCCCCTGGGCGTACGGTCGCAGCGGCTTGTCACACACGTCAGGACGGCGGGACGGCAGGAGCGTCCCAGCTTCCGCGGGACGGTCGGCCTTTGGCTCTGCGGGTTCGCGGCGGGATGCGTCGGCTCCGGCCTGGTGATGTCGACGCTCGGGCTCGTCCTGCGGGACAAGGTGGGCGATTCCATCACCGTGGTTGGCGTGGTCGTCGGGGTGGCAACGCTCAACGGTGTGCTGCTGTCCGCGCGCTGGATCGCGGACTGGAGCGCGCCCGTGTGGGGCGCCATCAGCGACCGGATCGGCAGGAAGAAGGCGGCCCTGCGCTACTTCGCGTGCGGCGCCATCGCGCTGCTGGCCGGCGGCCAGGCGCAGCGGCCCGTGCTCGTCGTCGCGTGCGTCCTCGTGTTCTTCGTGTGCGGCACGGCCACGAACGTCACGGTGCTGGCAGAGGCGGTCCGCCGTGGCCCGCGCGTCACGGCGTCATACGTGACGGCCTCCGACATGGGCGCCGCCGCGGGCCCGCTGCTGGGATGGGCCGCGCCGGAGATCGGCCTCCCATCCTCGGCCGTGTTTCTTGCCGGAGGCGCGCTTTACGCCGTCGCAGCGTTGGTGGCTCACAGGTCGCTCGCCGGCCGCCGCGCGGACGGGGGTCCCCATCGCCCCTCCGAGGCGCGGCCGCTTGACGCGTCTCCCCGTACCACCAATAGTGCTCGGTGACGCCCGGCGAGGCATCTCCGCCCACGCCAATGACCGGAGGCCTCTGTGGTCAGCAAACGCCTCATCCACGGCACGCCCCAACGTGAGCGCGAGCGCGCCCTGTTACGGCGCGTCGAGGAGGCCTACGACGAGCGCACGCGCGAGGTGTCCGCACTGTTCATCGCGCCGACGACAGAACGCGCGGCAGCCCTGCGGAGCGCGGTGACATCGCACTTCGGCGGCCGTTGCTGGGTCCCGCGAGTGGACACGCCGGATTCCCTTCTGAACCGCCACGCAACCGACCTGACGGAGCGGCGCCGACGTCTCGACACGGAAGCGCGCGCGCTGCTCGTGCGCGAGCTAGCGGGCGATACAGGCCTGCTGGGACGCGGGCCGGTGACCCGAGGTCTCGCGAGGAAGGTCGTTGGGTTCCTCGACGCCATCGCCGGGTCGTGGTACGAGGGTGGGCCGGAGCTCGACGAGCTCGCGCGCGTGGCGTCGCCGCCCGACCGGGAGTATGCCAACGCGTTGGCTTCGTTCGCGACGGCGTATGACGCGGCGCTCCGCGGGCGCGGCCTCATGGACCGTCGATGGCTCGCGTCGGCCCTTCTTTCGGAGTGGCAGGCGCACGGGTACCCGGCCGAGGATCGAATGCTCGTGCTCGACGAATTCGCCTTCGCCCTGCCGGTGGACCTGCGCCTGTTCGAGGCGATGTCCGACGCATTCGAACATGTCATCGTCACGCTGCCGACGCCCGAGGCTGGCGTGGAGGCGGCCGAGGGTGACCGCGGCTTTGCGGCGGCGGCCCCCATGGCGCGCTGGGCCGCCGCCGACGCTACCGTGGAGCGCGTCACGCCCGGCGTCGCACGGCTTCCCCAGCGCCTAGGGGCTGCCATCTTCGGCGGCGATCCGTCGGCGCCCCTACGGGCCGACGAGGATGGCTTCCAGCAGGTGCGCGTGGTCGCCTTCGCCGGCCGGCGGGAGGAGGCGCGCGGGGTCGCGAGGATGATACGCCTCGACCTCGGAGCCGTGGCGCCGGATCGCGCCGATTTCACGCCCTACACCGTGCTCCTGCCGTCGTACACTCAGTACGCGACGCTCGTCGAGGAGACGTTCGCCGAATACGGGCTCCCGGCGAACATGGAACGTGGCGCTCCTCTGTGCGCAACGCCCCTGCTGCGCGTGGCGCACAAGATCCTCCGAGCCGTCGCGGATGAAGATGCGCAGTGGACCATCCGGGAGCTCATGGATGTCCTGCGCCACGCCGAATTCGGCCACGCCGGAGACGTCCTGCGAGACGCCAGCGCATTGGCGTCTACGCCCTTCGACGCAACAACGCATGTCCGGCCGTTCTGGGCGCCCAGATTCGAACGCCTCGTCCAACGCGCGGGCATCGCAGACGCGTTCGATGCGGAGGACTGGTACGCGCGCGTCGTTCTCTCCCTGCGCCACGCCAACACCGCCTACGATCCCGACGACGAGAGCGCGCACTTCGAGGAGGAGCTCCCGGCGCCACACATCGAGGTCGCGCGCGATCTGTGTATCGTGGGGCGTTTCGTAGGCCGCGTGACGGCGCTTCGCGACGCGAGCTCCGCGCGCGACTTCGGGGACGCGTTCCTCGCCCTGCTGCACGACTACGGCCTGGCCGCGCCCGCTCCCCAGCCGGGCTCCGCGCTCGCAGTCGACGACGAATCCGAGGCGTGGCAGGCGTTCCGGGAGCTGCTGGGACAGATCGCGGCCACGTTCGGCGCCATGGCGTCGAGAGACCAGGGGTTGGACGCCCGCGGCCTGGCCGACGCCGTGTGCCACGCCCTCGCCAACCCAGAGTCACGCCGGCCGGCCGGTCGTCGAGAGAACGCGGTGGCGATTCTGTCGCCGGAGCAGTCGGCGGGCCTGTCGTGCGGGCGGCTGTACATTGTGGGTATGGTCGAGGGGGAGTTCCCGGGTGCGACACCGGCGAATTTCCTGATCGACGGGACGCTGCGCGGGGAAGACGACGCGTCCTTGCGCCCAGACGACGCCCCGGTCGAGCGCCTGCTGTTCCGCGAGGCGTTGACGAACGCGGAGCAGGTCGTGCTCACCTACCCGCGCATGGACGACGGACGCGCCCTGACGCCGTCGCCGTTCGTGGATGATGTGTGCTCGGCGCTTGGACTGTCGGACGACGACGTGACCGTGGACCCAACAGCCGACGCGGGGCCGGCGTGCGCGAGAGAGGTCCTCGCGCTCGGCGGCCGCGCGTGGGACGCGTCGGGGATCGAGCTCCCGGGGCTGCCGCACGGGAACGTGGCGACGCTCGTACGCGCTGCCGCCTCGCGCGAATCGCTCACGCGGTGGGGCGAATACGATGCGTGCGTACCGACGGATCGTCCGGCCATAGCGGCGCATCTGGATGCCTTCACGCGCGCGGAACTCTCCGCGACGCTATTCGATACGTACGCGAGGTGTCCTGCTAAGCTCTTCTACGGCCGCGTGTTGCGCATTGGCCGCCCGGAGGCCCTCGAGGCGGATATCGCCCCGAACGTCCGGGGCATCGTGATCCACGGCATACTCGAGCAGTTCTTCAGCACCGGCGGCGCCGGCCTGGATGTCGGCGATTGGGCGGGAGACAACGCCCGGCGACGCATGCTGGAATGCGCTCGCAGGACGTTCGGCGAGTACGACGCGCAGTACGCCAGCCTCTACTGGGAGGAGGAGAAGCGCGCGCTGGTCGCGGGTCTGGACGACCCGGAGTCCCCCCAGGGACTGCTGGCCGCGTTCCTCGTCGCGGAGGACGACGAGACGGGCATAGGGTTCGCGGGCGAATACAGCAGGGGCAGGTACAACGAAGTCGCGTTCGGCGAGCCCGGCGGCAGGAAGGCGGCCGTAGAGCTCGCCGCGCACTCGATCCCGCGACTCGACGGCGACGGCGACATCGTGCTCAGGGGACGTGTGGACCGTGTGGACGTGGACGCCGAGACGGGCCGATTCGTCGTCTTCGACTACAAGTCGGGGTTCACGCCACCCGCGAGCGACGCGCTGGGGGGCTTGAGCTTCCAGCTGGCGATCTACATGGACGCCCTGGCGGACCAACATGAAGGTCTCTCGCGGCCGGCCGGCGGGGTGTTCTACTCGGTCCAGGAGCCCACGGATGTGCGGCGCCGGGCGCCGCTCGCGCAGGTGGACCTCGCGAAGTACACGGGCAGGAAGCCTCAGGGCCTGCTCGACGAGGACGCCTTCGCCAGGTTCCGGCAGGTGACGCGCGATCGTGTGCGTGAGATCGAGTCGCACATGCGCCACGGTCGGTTTCCCGTGACGCGGCTGAAGCCGGACAGGGCGGGATGCGGCACGTGCGACTACCGCGATATATGCCGCCTGCGACCGGCGCGGCAGCGTCGGATGAAGACGGAGCAGCCTCACTACGATCCCAAGTCGTTCACGGCGGACCAACTCGGCGAGGAGTCGGCGTGATGGCGACCCAACTCACCTGCGAGCAACGCCTCGCCGTCACGCTCGAGGACAACATCGCCGTGACGGCAGGCGCGGGCGCGGGCAAAACGAGCGCGATGATCGAGCGTGTCATCCGGGCCCTGGACGGCCTCGACAGCATCGACCGGCTTCTCGTCGTCACGTTCACCGACGATGCCGCAGGGGAGATCCGCCGACGCGTCTACCAGGCGCTCCTGGCGCGCATCCGCGAGAGCGCCGGCGCCGACCGCGCGCGGCTCGAACGAATGCGCGACGGATTCCTGCAAAACCACATCTCGACGATGCACACGTTCTTCGCGCATCTGCTGCGCCGGTTCCCGGATCGGCTCGACGGGGTGGACCCGGACTTCCGCGTCGTCAGCGGGACGGAACAGCACGATCTTCTGCGCGTCTCGGTAGGAGCCGTCATCGATGGAATCGCCTCCGCGCCGGACGCCCCGCTACGTGACGATCTGCGGCGATGGCTGCGGCAGCACCGTCGAGCCGGCGTCTGCGCGTGCATCGTCGCGCTGATCCGCAATCGCATTGAGATCGCGGAATGGCTGGCCAACATGACCGAGGGCAACGCCGGGGAGGTGTACGCGAGCCAGGAGCGCGGCGCGCGGGAGTTCATGGAGCGCGCCCGGAGTGCGTTCTTCGAGCACGAGCGCGTCCAGACGCCGGCAGGGGCGTTGCTCTCGGCCGCGCCGGTATCCGCTGTGGCGGAGGACGCCCTGACACGCAAGCGCGAGGCCGTGCTGAATGCCGTCGCGGACCGGGATGTCGCCACGCTGCGTGGCCAGTTGCTGACCAAGACGGGCGCCCCCGGCACGCGTCGGGTCGGGACCAAGGGGGCGTGGGACGAGCACGCGAGAGACGCGGCAAACGGCGCGCTCTTCGGCATCGCCGAGGCGGTCGCGGGCGAAGCGGCGCTGTCGCTGGAGTGGGACGACGATGTCGAGACGGACGCGCACGAGGCGTTGGCAGCCCTCGCGCGACTCACCGTCGCCTGCCTGCGAGAGTACCGAAACCGCAAGCAGCGGATGGCGGCGCTGGACTTCGTGGACCTCGAGGAACAGGCCGCGATGGTTCTCCGAGATCCCGGCGCACTGTCCATCCTACGCTCGCAGTTCCGCGCGATCTTCATCGACGAGTTCCAAGACACCAACCGCCATCAGTGGCGCATCTTCCGAAGGATCGCCGCCGGTGAGGGCGGATCGCTCCGCGAGAACAGCATGTTCACCGTCGGCGACGAGAAGCAGGCCATCTACGAGTTCCGCGGCGGCGAGGTGGAGGTCTGCCAGATCGCGCGCCGGGACATGGGGGCGTCGCTGGAGTTCACGGCGAACTTCCGCTCGGCCCCAAACCTGCTCCTGTTCACGAACCGGTTCTTCGAGCCGCTTCTGACGGGCGGCGAGCCGTTCGAGGCGCGAGCTCAGCCGCTCCGGTACCGTGACAGGCCCGCGGCGCCCGTGGACAGCGAACCCACGCCAGCAGGCGGCTCCGTCACGCGCATCATGGATGCCGAGGACGGTACGCGCGGGCCGAACGCGGACGGCGCAGAACCGGCCGCCGGCTCCGCCGTGGAACGCGAGGCGTTGGCCATCGCCGATCTGTTGAAGGCGATCGTCGCCGGCGAACGCGAGGGCGACTACCCGAGTCTCGCGGCCCGCATCGAGGCCGGCACGCCCAGCATAGGCATCCTGTTCCGCCGCACCACACACCAACACGCCTACGAAGACGCGCTGCGAGCGCGCGGAGTGCCCTACATCGCAGCGAAGGGACGGGGGTTCTACCGGCGCGAGGAGATACGTGATCTCCGCAATCTCCTACGCCTGCTGGAGGATCCCGGGCAGGATGTGCCGCTGGTCGGTGTGTTGCGGTCGCCGCTCATCGGGTGCAGCGACGGGGGTCTGTTGCTGTTGGCCGCGCGGCGGCACTACGCGTCTCAGGCGCTCTGGAGCGTTCTCGGCGAGATCGGCCCGGGGCTCTCCGACGCCACGGATCACGGCTTCGCGCCGGAGGACATCCTCGCGCTACGCAAGGCCGAGGAGCTACTCGCCCGATGGCGCGCCGCGGCGCGACGCAGTCCAGTTGCGACCGTGCTCTCGCAAGCGCTGGCGGAGTCTGGGGCCTACGCGCCGTTCGCGTTGGGATTGGACGGCCGGCAGCGCTTGCTGAACATCGAGAAGTTCCTCAGCGTCGTCGCACGGTTCGAGGCCGAAGGGGCCCGGACGCTCGGGGACCTCAACCGGCACATCGACGTACAGGACGAGGAGGGTGACGCCGAAGGCGACGCGGACATGCCGGACGGCGGCGCCATCCAGCTTCTGACCGTGCATCGCGCGAAGGGCTTGGAATGGCCGATGGTGATCGTGCCGGACACAGCCGCGCGGTTCCGATACAGCCTCGAGGAGACGGACTACCGCAGTGGACGGTCTCGCGGCTCACGGCTCGCGATCGGACGCCTGGCAGATGGCGAGGCCGGGGACGCGGCGCAAGTGACCATACGGTACCGTACGCCGCGCCACGAGGTGGCGGACACCTTCGCCTGGGCGAGGCTGCAGCAAGAACACTCCCGACGCTCGCGCGCAGAGCAGAAGCGGCTGCTGTACGTCGCGTTCACGCGGGCGCAGGAGCACCTCGTGATCGGGACATGCGCCGACGGCCCCCGCGAGCAGCGCACCCTCGACGACGGTCGGTCGTGGATGGACTGGATCGAGACGATTCTCGACGACGACACGGTCTGCGGCGGGGACCATGCGTTCTACAGGGAGCTCGTCGCGGCCTCGGAAGACGCCGATGGGGAGCGCGTGGCTGCGCCGACCCAACGCCTGGACATCGACACGACTGGTATCTGGCCCGCGCCGGCGAGCGGGGCAGGCGTCGTGCGCGTGACCGACGAGCCGGTGTCCGGGTTCGCGCACGCGGCGCTTCGAGAGGACTCGCTGCGGCCGGGTCTCGAAGGGCCGATGGCAGCGTTCGGCGCCATCGCCAACACGCTTCTGCCGGTCGCCTACCGGACGGACGCTTCGAAGGAGGCGCTGGAGCGGCGCGCCAGCGTCCTCGCCCGTTCACATGCCGCCGCCTTGGACGACAGCGCGCTGTCCGACGCCGTGGGCGCCGTGCTCGCCGCGCGCGAGTGGCTTCGCGGACGGTTCGCTCGGAGTTCGCGCTTGCTGTTCAATAGGGCGTTCGACGCTGTCGTCGACGGGGCGCGCGTGGTAGGGCAGGTGGATGTCGTGGTCGTCGCGGATGACGGGTCCTGGGACGCTGTGGATCTCAAGTACGCGGGGAGCGGGACGCCGCCTGATCCGGCGGTCTGCGCGCGACAGGCCGCAGCGCTCGCCAACGCGATCGGACAAGTGGCAGGCGACACAGACGTGCGCGTGTCGATGTACGTGGTGGACGACGAAGGAGTGCGGGAACTGTCCTTCTAGCTCTGGGTCAGGCCGCGCCGCCAATGTCCTCTATGAACAGGCTCCGGCCCCGCTTTGCGACGCGGACGGATAGCTCCTTGGCGTCGGCGTCGTAGCGCTCCTGCACATCGTCGCCGATGTTCGCGAGCGCGAACTCCGCGAGGAAGCTACCTGGAAAATCGGCGTCACGTCCCACGGCGCCAGCGAACGCGGGATCATCCAGGATGCCCTGTACGCGCAGCACGCCATCCTCGACCCACGCCTTCAAGGCGTAGTCAGGCATCTCGGTCGGTAGCCTTTCGGCGCGTGGGCGGAGGCTTACCGGCGTCACACGGGGCAGCTCCATCACGACCTCGTACCCGTCGGCCGTCTCGGTGACCCGGTGGACCATGCCGTAACGGCGCCGCTTCTCCATCTCGTCGGGGATGTGGACGGCTCCACCCGGGACGGCTTTCTCCGGCGGTACGACGCCGTCCAACGGCGCGTGCGATAGGCTCTTGGCGAGGGCGTCGACAACGGGCCACACGAGCCACGACGTCAGCCACCCGTATAGCGCAGCCTTGTACTGCCGATGTGGCGGCGCCGTCGTGACGGTCGTCGACCACGTCCGCACGATCGCCTCTGTCGTCGCGATCGTCACGGCGAGCAAGGGGAAGAGATTCGTCATCGTGCTTATCTGCCAGAGCTCTTCGCCCAGCAGCAGGCGGGCCAGCCTGATGGACACGGCCGCCGCCAGGGCCATGTTGAGCGCTATGTTCCACCATGTCGCCGCGCTGGCGCTGAAGGTTCCCGGCCCCGCGTAACCCTCCAGCACGTACTTCCGGCCGGCCGGCAGGGCGCCCAGAATCGGCTGGGACAGCCGCAGCAGGAGGCCGGCGACGCCCGTGATTTGGCGATCCGGCCGCTCGGCTGGTGACTCGGGTTCCGGCATCTCCTCGATAACGGCACTCGCCTCTTCGGGCGCCGCGGATTCGTCGCCATCGGCGTTTGCATCGGACGCATCGGCGGCCTTGTCGGGCCCGTAATCGGCGGGGAGCACCTGGATGCGGTCGCGTACGGCGTCCGGCACCGCATCGTCGACCCTGGCCGCCACGTCGGCCGTGGGCGCCGGCGCGGGAGCGGGAGCTGCAGCAGCCTTCGGAGCGGGAGCCGCCTGGGCCTGCAGGCCCGTAAGCTGAATCAGGGCTACCGCCGGGTCGAGGATCCCTTCCTCGACGGTCTGTAGCACGCGTAGCAGCCGGTCGCGGCTCATCTCGGTGACCGTGATGGACCCGGCGAATCCGCCACCCGAAGCTGACGCCGCGATCGCGACATCCTCGCCACCGGCGTCCGCGTCCGCGTCTTCGCCGCTGGCCTCGTCGGTCGACCGTGTCTCGAATATGGCCCGGTTGGTCTCAACGTAGGACTGCCACTGCCCGGGTACTTCCGCGAGTGGAAAGATCGCCTCGACCGGACACTCAGGCCGACATGCATCGCAGTCGATGCACTCGTCGGGCTGTATGTACAGCATGTTCTCCCCGTCGAACTCGTAGATGCAGTCGACCGGGCACACCGCGACGCAGGCGGTGTCTTTCACGTCCACGCACGGTTCACAGATGACGTAGGCCATTCAGAAGCGCCTCGGGCCGGAAAGACCCGTGACGGCTCTCCTTTCGCTCGTCTCCCCACGGCGATCAGCACGGGATTACTTTACACGAACAGCCCCGGTATTTCCACTGGAACGCTACGGCGACCGGGGCCGGTCGGGCTACGTCACCAGGGCCGGCTCCCTCTCAAGGCGCGCTATGTCGCGGGCGCCATCGAACAACCCAGCGTCAACGAAGTACACGCGGCCACCGAAGGGCGATCCGCCCTCCTTCAGATGCGTGAAGCGCACGTAGCCATTGTCGGCCGAGGCTACGTACCCCGGCGTGTACCTCGGATCATCGGACCACCCAAGGTCGGCTACCACGCAACCCAGCGTAGCGACCTTCGACGCGAGAATCAGCGCGTCGACGAACCGGCCGTAGGGTGCGGCGGCACAAGCCGCGCCGCCCCGCGCGCATTGGCGCCGAGGCCCAGCGGCCGGAGTCGGCCACGTTTACTCGTAGTAGGGAGCAGGTGGCTCGAAGTGCGTGGTGGTGCTCACGGGATGGCCGTGCTCGATCGACTCGAGGGTGGACACGCAGACGTCCAGCACGTGTAACGCCTGGCGGCCCGTGGCGCGCTGCGGGCTGACCGTCCTCAGGGAATCGGCGAGGTCGAACACCGCGCGGCCCCATTCGACGCCTCTGTGTGGTTCGGCCACGTACGGCAACGCCTCCCACTCGCGGCCCGACTGGATCTCGACAGCGCAGTTGAAGTCGTGGTTCGACCCGAGATAGAGGGCGCCGTTCTCACCATGGACCTCCGTGCCGGAGCCGTCCTTGGCGCCGCCAACAAGGAAGGACGCCGTAAGGCGACCTATCATGCCGTTGGCGAACTCCAGGCCGGAGATCACGACATCGGGAGTCTCTACGTAGAAGCTGGAGCCTTCCCGCGGGCCGGACTGCTGCGTGCGACGCGGCTGCTGGATTCCGCCGAATCCGGTCACGCGCGACACGGGCCCGAAGGCGGTCGTCAGGACCGTGAGAGCATAGACGCCGACGTCGAATAGCGGCCCGACCCCGCGCGTGTAGAACGCCGCGGCGTTGCCGTGCCATACCTCGAGGCGTCCCCAGTTCATGGCGGAGTAGACGACCATGGGCTTGCCGATGCGCTCGTCGCGCAACGCCTTGAAGAACGTCTGCTGCGCTTCGCCCAGGAACGTGAACGGGGACGCGCTCAGCCTGAGATCCGCGGCCTCTGCTAGCCGCACGGTTTCGCGACCGTCGGGCAAGTTCGTGGCCAGCGGCTTCTCGCAGTGGATGTGCTTGCCCGCGTTGAGGGCCGCGCGGTTCACCTCGGCGTGCGCGTGGTGGATCGTGAGGTTGACCACGGCTTCTATCGCCGGCTCCGCCAGGAGATCGTCCAGCGAGGCGTATGCCTTGCCGCCGTTCTCGGCCGCCCACGCCTGCGCTCTCTCGGCGTCCATGTCGTACGCGCCGACGATCTCCACCTTCTCGGGCTTCGTACGCATGCTCGCGCCGTACGGGCCGGAGATGCCCCCGCAGCCGATTACAGCTACGCGTAAGGGGTCGTAGGAACTCATCGCTTTCTCCCTGTACGTGTGGCGAAGCGCGTCTGGCCCAGGCTGTCGTCGATGGTGACGCCGCCTATGCTGGCGCGGACGGTTGACGCCGTCAAGATGCGCCATCGGCCCCGGCGACGGAGCGCCACGTGTGCCGCGGCTCCCAGTCCAAGGCGCTGCGAGCGTTGTCGATTCGCACGAGCGATCGGAAGGGGTCGGCGTCGTATTCCCGGCCGCCGCGCCACGGCACGTCGGGGTGCACGAGCTGTGCCAGTTCGCGGGCAGATCGCCCTGACGTCGTGATGTCGGAAGACGCCACGAGGAAACATGTGTAGCCATCGATCGGGTTCAGCAAGGCGCAGAGGATCGCGGACGACAGGTCGCGTACGTCGATGAAGGCGCCGTATTCCCAGATCGGGCTCCACTCGGACTCGGGCGCCTCGCGCCGGGCGTCCTGTATCTTGGGGTACCGATCCGGCGCCCACACCGCCGGAGGACGCAAGCACACGACCGGGACGCCGGTCTTCTCGGACCACAGCCTGCACATGTCCTCGGAGAGCCGCTTGGACATGCCGTACGCACGGCCCGGATAGCACGGGTGGTCGTCGTCGATTGGCAGGTAATCCGGCGCGCGCTCTCCCATGAAGACGCCCAGGGCGTTGACGCTGCTGATGGCGACGACGCGAGACGCGCCGGCCTCCTCGGCCGCGCAGAGGACGTTCCATGCGCCCTGCAGATTGACCTCCATGACGCCCTGGGGCGTGTACTCCGGCCCGCTGTGTCCGTGGGCGAGGTGGATCACGCCCTCGCATCCGTCGGCCGCGGCGACGATTCCCTGCTGGTCGAGGGCGTCGTGGCCGTCCACGCGGTCGTAGCCGACGACGTCATGTCCGGCCGCAACGAGATCCCGCTCCACCACGCTCCCCACACGACCCCGGTTCCCTGTCACGAATACGCGCACGCGGTCCTCCAAAGTGGCGGTTGCGGTGGTGACATTGGCTCACTGCCGGGCCTTCGCCCGCGATATGACGGAATCCAGCGTGCGGCTTGTGGCGCGCGCGAAGGCGACGAGCACGCGCGGAAGGATGAGCGCGGTCGTCACGCCACCGGCCGCCACCATCGCGAGGGCGGGGACGGGATACAGCAGCGCGAGGAACGTGAGCAGCGCGGCGGCCAAGTCCTCCGTGAGGCTTAGGAAGACTGTCACGCGCGCCTGTCCACGCGCGCGCGCGGCGAAGCGAATGCTCGCCTTGGTGCCATGCGCCGCGAACGCCAACCCACCCCCGACGGCTGCGCCCGCGAGGCGGGGAATCAGGGGCATGGGGCCGAGCGCCAGGAACGCCAGGCCGGCGCCCACGCAGGGCCGCACGAAGGCGTGCATGGCGTCCCACGCTGTCCCCAGACGGCGACGCTGATCGACGCCGAACTCGACGACGTACAGCGCCGCGGCCGGCCACAGGATCACCGGCCGTGCCAAGAGCTCGATCTGGCCCGGCAGCGAGACATCGCCGCCAAAGCGCTGCGATAGCGCGATCAGGGCCAGTACGGCGTAGCAGTTGAGGCCAGACGCGAACGCCAGGCCGAGGCAGGCCGAAACTGCCGAGAGGGGTATGGGCATCTCGTCGTATCCCATGCGGGCAGAGCCACCTGCCGCGCGTCGTGGGTCAGAGCAACGGGGCGACCATGCGCACGACGCTCTCGCCGAAGTCGCGGATCACCCCGACCGGCGGGACACCTTGCCTCGCCGGCGCCGCAACGTTCTCGACCCACCGAGCGACCGCATCGATCTCGCCGGGGCTGTACATCAGCATGCCGACTTCGTAATTGAGGAAGAGGCTGCGCATGTCCATGTTGGCGGAACCCACCATCGCCAACTGCTCGTCCATGACGAGTACTTTCGCGTGGAGCATGCCCCCAGTGTACAGGAGAACGGCGCCGCCCGCCTCCTGTATCTCGCGCAAGTATCCGCCTCTGGCCCAGTCGGTGATGCGGTGGTTCGACCTCTCCGGCATGATGATGCGTACGTCGACGCCACGTCGCGCGGCCAGGGTCAACCCCTGGAGCAACGCGTCGTCGGGAACGAAATACGGGGTGACGATCCACAGCCGCGCTTCGGCTGCGAATGTGGTCGAGAGCACGACCTCGTAGAGCGCGTCGCCCGGCACGTCCGGGCCGGACGGGACGACCTGCACGACGGCGTCGGACGGCGCGGCGCGCGGATCCTCGGACGGGTCCGCTGGTTCGACGCCTCGGGCGAACGCCCAGTCGGACATGAACACGTCGCGGTAGAAGCGCGTCGCCGGGCCTTCGAGCACGAACGCCAGGTCAGTCCACCTGCCGCGGCGCGGGGTCGGGCCGAGGTACTCCTGCCCGATGTTTATCCCGCCCGACAACACCAACTGCTCGTCCGCGATGACTATCTTGCGGTGGTTCCGCAGGTTCGTGCGGGCGGCGAACGGACGGTGCAGCAGCGGCATGAAGTAGGCGACCTGTCCCCCGGCCTCGAGGAGCGGCGTCAGGAACTGCCGCCGCGTGCGGAACGAACCCCAATCGTCTAGCAGCAGGCGGACGTCAACGCCCTCGGCGGCGCGGCGCGTCAGGTGGTCGCGGATCTCTCGCCCGACGTCGTCCTTCTGCAGTATGAACATCGTGATGAAGAGGCTGTCTCGGGCCTCGTCGATGAGGGTGACGAGCGCCTGGTACGACTCTTCGCCCGTGCGACATAGGTCTACGCGGTTGCCGACAGTGACCGACGGGAGGTCGTACGTGGCGAGAATGCGCTGCACGCGGGCCGCCTCCCGCGGCGTTAGCGGGTCGCCGTCCCGCTGCAACTGCAGAGGGCCCTTGGTAATGGCGATACGCCGCATCTTCCGGCCGCCGAGGATCAGGTAGAGCGGCACACCGACGTACGGGAGCAGCACCATCACCAACAGCCACGCCAGTGCGCTCTGAGGCGACCGACGCTGGCGCACCATGTGCGCGATCGCCGCCGCGGCGAACACAAAACCGGCGACGACCGCGATCTCGGAGAGTACCCAGAAAAACATGACGGTTCCGCGGCGTCGGCCTAGTCCCCGAGGCAGATGCCCATCTCGCGGGCGCACCGAATGACCTCAGAGTCGAGCGGCACGCTCTTGGTTACCTCGATGCCCTCGTCGACAGGCTTGAAGACCATGTCAGGTGGGTCGAACGCGACCATGCTGCCAAACTTGCCGAGCTCGATGGCTCGCACGGCCGCGGCGCCGTATTGGAGAGATAGCACGCGATCATAGGCGGTCGGATGCCCGCCGCGCAGCAGGTGGCCCAGGGACAGAGAACGCGTCTCGACGCCCGTGCGGGACCTGATTTCCTCGGCGACGTGGTCAGCGATGCCGCCGAGGCGGACCTCGCGTCCCTGTTCTTTGGTGCCGAGGGTCATCATGCCGCCGCCGGCTGGGTGCGCCCCTTCGGCGATGACGCAGATGGCGAACGTCCTTCCAGCGGTGTAGCGCCGCTCGATCTTCGCGCAGACCGCGTCGAGGTCGTACGGGATTTCGGGGATGAGGATGACGTCCGCGGTCGCTGCTATGCCGGAGTGCAGCGCGATCCATCCGCAGTAGCGGCCCATCACCTCGACGCACATAGCTCGCCGGTGTGACTCGGCGTGCGAGTGCAGCTTGTCGAGGCATTCGGTGGCCGTGGCGACGGCGGTCTGGAAGCCAAAGGTCACGTGCGTGCCGTTCACGTCGTTGTCGATGGTCTTGGGGACGCAGACGATCGGGATGCCCTTGTCCATGAACTGTTTGGCCAGCCGGAAGCTGCCGTCTCCGCCGATCGCGATGAAGGCGTCGAATCCCTGTTCGTAGAACCCCCGGACGACCTCGTCCGAGATGTCGACGACCTCGCCTTCCCTGGGGAATTCAAAGGGGCTGCCGGATATGGCGGTGCCGAGGATCGTGCCGCCGAGGCCGGTGATACCCCTCACCATATCCGTCGTGAGGGGATGCACGCCACCCGGACGGAAGAAGCCGTTGTAACCGTCGCGGACGCCGTAGACGTGCCAGCCGCGACTGGCCGCGGAGTTGACGACGGCTCGAAGGACGGCGTTCAGGCCGGGTGCGTCTCCTCCACCCGTGTTGACGGCGATCTTCATGCGCGGCGTCCCTCCGGCGCGTGTGCGGTGAGCTCGTCGGGCGCGTGACGCGTGGCGCCGCGTCTGCGGGAGTGTACCACTCGCGCCGCGACCCGAAGAAGCGGCGGCGCTACGGCGCGTCGAAGCCCAGCGCTGTGCCGTCGACCTCCATGCGCACCGGAGCGTGGAACTCCCGCACTGCGTCGATATCGACCGTGACCCCGAGGCCCGGCGCACCGGGAGCGCAGACCATGCCGTCTGCGCCCCGCTCGACGTGTGACGCTAGACCCTCGGACAGGGGTGAACCCGCGGCCGGGTATTCGCACAGACCGAACTCCGCGTTCGTCGCGAACACGTGCAGCGACGCAGCGACGGACAGATGGCTCTTGAACGTGTGGTTCACGTACTGCACGCCGCGCTCCTCGCAAAGCTGCCGCACTCGGTACGCAGGCGTGATGCCTCCAATGCGGCCGACGTCGATCTGCGCGAACTGCACGCCGCCGTTCACGATGATGTCCTCTGCCTGGCGGTACTGTCCCGCGCCTTCGCCCGCCGCGATCGGCACGGGCGGCTTCCGGGCCGTCAGCGACGCGTAGGCGTCCATCGCGTTCGGGTAGAGTGGCTCCTCCAACCATGTTGGCGCGTAGTCGGCGAACGCCGACGCCCGTGCGTACGCCGTGTCGGCGTCCTCGCCCCAGACGATGCCCGCGTCGATCATCAGCTGGGCGGCGTCGCCGATGCCCGCGCGCGCCTCCGCGACGAGCGCGATGTCGGTCTCCTCGTCGACCTTGCCCATCGGCCCCCAGCCGAACTTCGCCGCGCGGTAGCCCCTAGCGCGCAGGCCTTCGCCGAGCTCGCGCGTTTCGGCAGGCGTGTCACCGAATAGCACCGAGGCGTACGGCAGCTTCGCGTGCGACTGCCCGTCGCCCAGCAGGCGGTACACGGGCACGCCCTGTGCCTTCCCGACGATGTCCCAAAGGGCCAGGTCTGCCGCTGCGTATGCGTGGTGGATCTGCTGGATGTCGAGCCCGTTGCGGATCGCCTTGGCGTGTAGGCGGCGCACGTCGTCGGCGGAGTCCACCGACTCGCCGATGAGCGACTCGCGAATGTTGATGATGTTGCCGTGGGACATGGGGCAGCAGTACGCGGCCATGGACACCAGCGGCGACGCGTCGCTCTCTCCCCATCCCTCAACGCCGTCGTCTGTGCGGATTCGCACGAGGAATGTGTCCTGCGTGCCGTCCGCGGCATGCGTGATCTCCGGCATCTTCAGGTAGAAGGGGTCTACCGATACGATCTCCATGCGTCCCGCTTCTCCTCCGTGCGTCCGGCCACTATCATGTGTCCGACGTGACGAGAATACCCAACCGCGCCGCGCGGCGAAAGGCTGTGCCATGCCCGAAGTAGGAGACCCCGCCCCGGAATTCACGCTGAAGACCGATACCGGAGACGACCTCGCCCTGTCCGACTATCGGGGGTCGAAGCGCGTCGTGCTGTTCTTCTACCCAAAGGACGACACGCCCGGCTGAACGGTAGAAGCTCGCGGGTTCCGCGAGAAGATGCCCGAGATCGACGCTGCCGACGCAGTAGTCCTGGGATGCAGCCCAGACGACAAGGCCAGCCACCAGGCGTTTCGGGACAAGTTCGACCTGAACTTCCCACTCCTCGTAGACACCGAGTTGGTCGCGCTGAAGGCGTACGACGCGTATGGAGAGAAGACGCTCTATGGCAAGACGTCCGTCGGGGTCATGCGGAAGACGTACATCATCGACAAGACCGGGAAGATCGCGAAGGTGTGGGAGCGCGTGACGCCCGAGGGACACGCGGACGAGGTGTTGGAGGCGCTGGCGGCCATCGCGTAAGGGCGGGCGCCGACCGACACGTGTATACAGGGGCAGAATCATGCGCACGAAGACAGCGTTCGTACTGGCCGCCGTCCTGATCGGTGGCGCCGTGGCCGCGACTCGGCCTGCCGTGGCCGAGATAGACCGGGACACGATCGTCGGGATGTGGCTGTTCGAGGAGAACAAGGGCGATACGGTCGAGGACATGTCGGACGGAGGGCACGACGGCGTCTTGGAAAAGGGCCCGGAATGGGCCCCCGGCAAGTACGGCACGGGACTCGACTTCCTCGGCGGGGGCTATGTCGATCTACAGGATTCCGCGCCCGACCTCGCGTTCGGCGGGGCCGAGCCGTTCAGTGTCACGGCGTGGCTGCTCCCACGCGGTGGCGGCACCGTGATCGGCAAGTTCAACGGCGGCGTGATCGGCGCGTACATCGTGACGGTCACCGGGAACGGCGGCGTCACGTTCCATCGCGAGGTGGCGCCGTGGGGCCTTTCGGGCTCCGGGGCCGTGGACGCGGGAGAGTTCTGGCACGTCGCCGCGACGTACGACGGCGGGGAGATGAAGATATACGTGGACGGCGAGGAGGTCGCGCAGGAGGATCGCCCGGCGCAGAACACCGACCTCGTCACGCCCGTGTTCATCGGCGCGCGGATGACGGGCGGCGTCCCGTCAGAGTTCTACGACGGAGTGATCGACGAGGTCGGCCTGTTCAACGTCGCGCTGTCTGAGGACGACGTGCAGGAGGCCATGCGCGGGCTGGCCGGGCCCGAGCCCGTCTCGGCGCGTGGGAAGGCGGCCGGGACGTGGGCGCGCGTGAAGTCGGGCCGGTAAGCCGCCACCGTCGGGCGCCTCACTCGACGGACAGGTAGACGTCTACCGTGCGCTCCTGGAACACGGAGCCTCGATTGTCGACGACGAAGTAGTATTGGTCGGTCGCGGGCAGGCGGTACTCTACGTCGTAGTCCGTCACGTCGTCGCGCGACGCCCGGCGCTCGGAGAAGAAGTCCTCGCCCTGCGCGAAGGCGGTGAACTCCTGGGTGCCCTGCAGCAGCCACACGCTGACATCGCGCGAGGCCCTCACGCGGGCGTCGAGCATCTGCCCACTCTCGGCGAAGAAGTCCCACATCTGGAACCCGGACGGGCTGACGCTGACCTCCTCGTCGGCGACGACCCGCGTGTACATCTCGCGATGTTCGTCGCACGCGGTCACGCCTACGAGAAGCGCAAGGCACGACCCAATCAACACCGTGCTTCGGAGTGCGCGCATGGTCGGCCTCCCCGTGGCGGCGCCCACGACCGGGAGCGCCTACGGGAACAAACGCGCGCCGCGCGGGAAGGTTGACCCTCGGCTAATCGCCGATCCACTTCGTCTCGCCGACGAGTTCACCGCGCAGGTTGTAGATGGCGGGGCAGTAACGCTTCCACAGCCCGTCGAGGAACTCCGACCCAAGATGGTCCTCCGCGACGCTGCGCAAAGACTGGATGACAGCGGCATTGCGCGTCACTCCGTCGCCGTCCTCGATCTTCAGGCCGATCCCCAGGCCCAGTTCTGGCAGGCCCATGCCGAATACGCCGAGGGCGCCCGACTTGAGGACGATCTTTCCGGGGGCGCCCTCCATGAGGGCGACTTCGATGCGGCCCTTGCCCGACATCAGATAGGGCGCGGCCATGATCGCGTCGCGGATCGTCGTGAGCGCGGCTGCGCGGCCGCTCTCCAAGCCGTCGGGACTCCCCAGGCGCGCGAACAGGAGCGCGATGCGCTTCACGGGGATGGCGAAGATGGGCGCCCCACACCCGTCGCGACTCACGGCGATGTCCGCGAGGGGCGTGTCGGCCATCTCGGAAACGGTCCGCAGGATCTGCTGTTGGAGCGGGTGGTCGTATTCGAGGTACGTGTCCAGCGGCTCCCCAGCGACCTTGGCGCCTACGAGCATCCCCGTGTGCTTGCCGGAGCAGTTCGAGTGGATGGTCTGTGCGACCATCCGACGGCGTATCAGGACCCGCGCCGATTGCTCGTCGCCCGGCAGATGCGGGCCGCACTTCAGCGCCGTCTCTGGGATGTCCGCCTTGTGCAGGATCGACCTGACCGTGTCCAGGTGAACCGGCTCGCCGCTGTGCGACGCGGACATCACCGACAGCTCTCGCTGCGTCAGTCCGTACGCCGTGTGGCCGCCTCGCTCGATAGTCGGCGTCAACTGGAACGGCTTGGCCGACGAGCGCAGGTAGGAGGACATGTCCGGGTCGCCGTGCGCGTGCACGACCTTACCATCCGTGTCGACGACGACGTACGTTCCGCGGTGGATCATCTCGACCACATCGCCGCGTGTCTTCGCTACCAGTGGGCGTGTTTCGCTAGGCTTCAACGGACGCCTCCTTCTCTCCTCGTCGCCGACGCAACCGAGATGGCTGCAGGGATCGCGGTCACTTCACGCTACACGCGGAACAGGTCGCCCATGCGCCTGCCCAACACCTTGGCCGCGATCAGCAACGTACAGGTCAGCAGTACCATGGCGAGCACGCCCATCGCGCTGGCGACGTACTGCCCGTCGCTGAGACGCGTCGAGAATTCGTAGATCACCTTCGTGATGGGGTCGTACCCGGACTTCAATCCGGCGAGGATAAGGCTGTCCGACACTTCCAGCATCGCGAACGAGAACGCCAAGATGGCTCCCGCGATGAGGTTCGCTGTGACCAGCGGCAGTGTGATCTTCATCAGCGTGCGGCTGGGGCTCGCGCCGAGATTGTGCGACGCCTCCTCCAGCGTGACGCTCGTTTGCTCGAAGCCGGCGTATGCAGAGCGCATCATGTAGGGCAGCCGCCGCACGGCGTACGCGATGATAAGGAGCCACGTCGGGTTCACGCGGGGATTCATGAAGCCGAACATGCGTCCCTCGGTGAAGGGGCCGATGCCGAAGCTGCCGACATACCCGAACGCCATCACAACGCCTGGCAGCGCGAGGGGCATCATAGCCGTCGCGTCCAGCAGGTTCTTCCACGGGATGCGTCGTCTCGTCAGCATCCACGCGAGCGTCACGCCCAGCACGATGTCGATGAGGGTGCTCGCGACGGAGTACTTGAAGCTGTTCTTGATGCTCTGGAAGCCCTCGGACGTGAGCGACTGCTCGCCGCTTCTCGTCACGAAGACCTGGCCAAAGTGCTCGCCGGTGAATTCGCGAGGGAGGATGCTACCCCGCCACTGCACGGTCTCGTAGATGCCGCCAGACCATGTGCCGGCCTCGGCGACAGACGTCAGAATCACGCTGATGTGCGGGAGGATCGCAAGGAACGTGATCGACAGCACCGTGCCGTACACGATCGCCAACTGCCCGCCGCGCGCCGGAACTTCGAGCGAACCTGTGTGACCGCGCGCCATCATCTCATATCGCCGCGATCCCGAGATGCGCTTCGCCAGGTAGAAGAACCCGGCAGTGAGGACGATCACGATGACTACCAGCGCGTACGCGCTCTGCGATGTCGCCAGCTCACGGCTGGAATCGAAGATGCGCACGGCGACCACGTCGCGGAACTCGAACATGAGCGGCGTGCCGAGGTCGGTGAATGCCCAGATGAACACGATGATCGCGCCCGCGAAGTAGCCCGGCATCATCAGAGGCAGCGAGATCGTGCGGAACAGCTTCCACCTGCCCGCGCCCATGTTGCGCGCGGCGTCTTCAAGGGTGGGGTCCACGTTGGCCAACGCTGCCGCGACGTTCAGGTACATGATCGGGTACAGGTGCAACGTGCCGAGGAACACGACGCCCCCAAGCTTGCGTAGCTCGCTGCCCCCAAACCAGTCGATCGCGGTGTCCCAGTCCATGATGCCGAGTTTGATCATGAGCATGTTCACCGAGCCGAACGTGGCGAACAGTTGCTTGATGCCCACCGCCCCGACGAACGGCGGCATGATCATCGGCACGAGCACGAAGCCCTGCAGCAAGCTCTTGCCGGGGAACGAGTATCGGATCAGCACGTAGGCGAGGGGCAAGCTGACGATCGTCGTGGTGATGGTCGTGATGAGCGCGAGGAGCGTGCTATTCCATATCTCCACGCGCTCCTGTTCGTCGAGGCGGAAGAACCCGATGTTGAACTCGCCGCCGAGGAAGAACGCCTCGCGGAGGACATACGCGATCGGGTAGACCAGGAACAGGCCGAAGAAGGCGACGAGAAGCGCCAGGATCAGCGACGTGCGCCACGTGAGGTCGTACTGGCTCAGCCACCGCGACCAGGAGGAGGGCTTGGGGCTGTTGGTGTTGTGCATTCGGCTAAGCGGTTACCGCATCTTCCCGGCGGCGCGGTACTTGTCCCGCGCGAACTCACGCCACTCGGAGATCGTGCCCTTGCGCACGAGGGCGTTGTCCGCCGTTCCCCACCCCGGCGCCAGTTCCGTCGCCTCCGCCTCGGTGAGAGGCATCTGGCCGAGGGTGGCGCGCGCTTCGTCGCTACCCGACTTGCCGATGGACTTCCACGCTGCGGTGAGATCGCGGTGGGAGTCGATGATGAGCGTCCCGTACAGGTCGTTCACCAGAGACCAGCGCTTCCCGCCCTTGTCAGCGTCGTACTTGACCGTGTTCTTCAGCGCGAATGGGTTCTCGCCGACGATGGAATCGTCTCCCACCTCGTCATAGAGAGCGGGGATCACGCTGGCGCGCGCGAGGTTGTCCGTCTTCGGGCCGTCGGGATGACCCATCGGCAGCATCAGGAGCTTCTGCGCGCGCGTCGTCAGGCAGAAGTCGATGAACCGCTGCGCGAGCTCCAGCCGCGGCGCCCCCTTCAGGATGCCGATGGGGTCCGCGTTGATGACGGAGAGACCGTCGGGCGTCACGTATCCGAGCTTGTCCTCGCCGGTCCTTGATATCTGGGCGTAGGCGTAGAAGTCGATCACAGGGCCGTAGAGGACGTTGCCCAGCGCCACTTCGTTAGGCACATCGCTGGCTCCACGCGTGAACGCCTTCACGTTGGCGCCCATCTCCTGCAACACCTGCCAGCCCTTGTCCCACCCATACGCCTGCAGGATGATTTCGTACACCATGTGGGCGCTGCCGCTGTTGCGCGGATCTGCCGTCGCGATGCGTCCCTGGAGACCGGGGTTCGTGAGGTCCTCCCACGTCAGCACCTCGGGCAGACGGAACCGCTTCGCGAGCAGCTTGTTGTGCATGATGCCGAAGCCCGCGAGCGCCACGCCGTACCATTGGCGACCCGGGTCAACGATCGGGACTCCGAAGATGTCTGGCTGCACCGCGTCGAGTATGTCGGCGGGGACCTCGTAGGTTTCGAGCAGGCCGTCGCGCGTGAACTGTATGTAGGAATCCGTCCCGCCGCCGAAGAACACGTCGACGTTGATACCCTCTGGCGACCGCCTGAACTCGGAGTTGATGAAGCGGACGATGTTCGACGTCCCGCCCTGGTCCATCCACTCGATGTCGGCTTCCAGGCCGTGCTCTTCGAGGAGCCACGCCTTGAACCCGGTGTCGAATTCGTCGCGCAACGCGGGCGGATGAGGAGACACGATCCGGAGCGTTTCCTGCGCCGCGGCCGCGCCACAGACCATGACGGCCAGCAGGACGCACAGAGCCCGTGCCCGTCGCCGTGCAGCGTGCATGCGTTTCTCCAGCGTTGATTCCTGGGCCCGACGGGTCGCTACGGCAGGTATCGCAGTATCAGTTGGGGCCATTTGATGGCGATCAGCACGAGGATGAGGAAGACGATGTAGAATACGCCGCGCCGCATCGCGCGTTTCGCGCGTGCTTCCCGGTCATACCGGCTGCGTCCTCTCGGCGCCAGCATGTGTTCCTCCGGTTTCAGGCTTGGCCATGGTACGCCCGGATGGGGTCCACGGCCCTGCGCACTTCGTCGGCAATCGCGGCGGGCACTCGCGGGTTCAGCGCGTGCCCGACACCAGGGACCACATCGTCGAAGCCGCCCGCGATCATCGCCTCGACAACGGCCGAGTAGTTGTACATCCGGCCGTCGCGGAACCTGATCTCCTCGAGGCCGCGAACCAGGCCCTCGAGTCGTAGCGCCTCAACGTAGTCGCCGCGCCTGTGCGCGTTGCTCAGCGCGTCCGCGAGCCCAGCGGCGACGATCGCTGTGCCGGACGTGTGGCCGCGAGCCCCGAGCTTGCGGGCGGCTGTGGAGTTCAGTTCGCCGATGCCCCAGATCACCATGCTCCCCGGGCCGACGGCCTCGACCATCGGTTCGACATCGGCGATCCCGGTCCCGATCTTGACGCCGATGAAGTGCTCCGACGTGAGCAGCAGCTCGCGGATCGCCCCGGCGTCGCGCGCGTTCCGCATGTAAACGATGAATCGCCCGCTGTTGGGCCCGTGGGAGTCTCCCAGGCGTCGCATCGCGTCCAGGTAGCCATGTGGGTCGTACACGCCGCCCATCGGCATGATAAGGAACGCATCCGGCGGGCGTTCGGATTGCAGTTGCGTTGCCACCAACCTGTCGGCCATGCCCCCCTGTGGGACGATACCCGACACCAACACGCCGGCGTCGCCGATCTCCAAGCCCGTGGCTGCGATGACGCGCGACTGCTCCGTCTCGTCCATGTGCTGGATCAGGCTGGTCCCGGCTACGGCGACAACGCGCCTGAGCCCGCCTTCGAGACCGTTGTTGTCGAGCAAGTAGCGCACGTTGCGCCGGTGCCCGACGATGTCGGCCGTCCCGTCCGTGGCAAACGGCACGACGGGGATAGCCGTCACCCCTTCGAGGCTCTGTTTGAGAGCAGTGGCGTCGATGTCGATCCCTCCGTCGGCCGCGCATGGCGCGCGTCGCTACGGCGCAGGCGGCCCGTCCGGCGCTATCAGCATCCCGTCGCGGTAGTGCACGGCATACCTTAGCGCGCTCTCGAAGCCCTCGACGCGCTGGTTCATGATGGCGTTGACGTGGAGATCGCCTCCGCGCACCACCATGCCATCGATCGCGTCTGGGAGGAAGAAGAAGACCTTCTGCATGACTCCCAGGAGCCCATGCTTCCTGCCGCCGATGCCGGAGACATCCACGTACCCAATGCCCGCATCGCCATACATTATTCGCCCTTCGACGATGTACGCCGTCCTGATCTCGGCGCCATCATCCCACGGGTCGAGGTACGGCACATCGCGGCCGGTTCCGACCTTGAGCGTGGCGTTGAGAACATCCCTGTGGAAGCGGTGCTCGTATTGCGCTCCATAGACGGCGAGGAAGCGACACTGGACTGGGTCATTCGCGCTGGTGTCGGCTGGGATGTACGCGAAGAGGAGCAGATGGCTCATGGGTACTGCAAGGCCCACGTCCAGGCCGAAACGGCCGACGACCTCGCGCGCGTGCGCTCCGTTCAGGTAGGTGAGCACGCCTGTCTCGCGCACCGCCCGGGCGACGAAGCCCATGGCGCGCACGATGGTGAGCTCATCCCTCGCGGCGGCGACGAAGAACTCCTCGACGTCCTCCGCGTGCAGCTCGACCGAGGGCATGCCCGCGCCCCCGAGTAACTCCGCGACGTATGGATTCACGTCGAGGGGCCGCGTTTCGGCGGCCTTGCGTCGCAGGATCGTCAGGGCGTGCTGCCGGAAGTTGGGGTAGTTGTCGTACTCGGGATCGGTCGCGGTACGGTCGATGAGCGACATTGTGCCGTCGGCGGCGTCGGCGACAGCGGGCATACACGCCGCGACCACGGCCATCGCAACGATCCGCGCAACGGCAGCCGCTACGTGGCGGCGGGCGCGACCCGTCCAGATGTCGGTTTCTCGTGGCATCGCGACTCGCTAGAACTCCCGGTTCACCATGTAGTCGGCCCAGAACCCGAGCAGGTCCCGGTACCGGGACGGGGGGATGGCATCAAGATGCGCCATCGCCGATTCGACGTACGACCTCGCGAGGTCCGCAGTGTAGTCGATGCCGCCGAGATCGCGCAGCATCTCGGTCGCCATGGCAAGGTCATCGGCTCCGGCGCTGGCGTTCCCCAGGACGGCCGTCAGGCGGGCACGCTGGGCCTCGGTCGCGTTCCGGTACGCCTGGAGCACGATCGTGGTGCGCTTGCCTTCGCGGATGTCCGATCCTACCGGCTTCCCGAGCGCTTCCTCGTCGCCGACGACGCCGAGGATGTCGTCCTGTAGCTGGAACGCCGTCCCGCAGCCGGACGCGAATGCCGAGATGGCCCGTATCACGGGATTGCTCTCGTCGCAGGTGTCGAGGCCGATCATCGACCCGGCCTTGCCCGCGTATTCGTAGAGAACGCCGGTCTTCTTGGTGAGCATGGAGATGACGTCGTCTTCGTCGATGTCGGTGATGTCGGTCTTGGAGAACTGCACGTCGCGCATCTCGCCGTCGATCAGCAAGCTCAGGACGCGCATCTCGGCGTCGTGGATGAGATACAGCGCCACCCGCGGGTCGACGCCACCCTCTTCGGCAAGCCGCGAGAGGATGGACACGGCCCACCCTTGTTGCATGTCTCCGGCCAGGATCGCGATGGAGAGGCCATAGTGCTGCGCCTCGGCGGCCTCGTAGCCGAGCTCGTCGACCGCACGCTGGCGGAACTCCTCGTGCACGGTCGGGCCGCCTCGCCGCTTGGTATCGCGGTCGATGACGTCGTCGTGTACGAGCGTCCATGTGTGGAATATCTCGATGGCCGCGGCTACCGGGACAGCGCGCGACTCGTCGCCGCCGACGGCCCCGCACGCGAAGAGGAGCACCGCCGGCCGGAGCGACTTGCCGCCAGCGTCCATGTAGCTATAGATGGCTTCGCGTATGTGCGCGGGCTGGAACCGGGTCGAATGGCGGTCGCGGTAAAGGTATTCGTACACGACGCGCTTGCGCTCGTCGAGGGCCGCGACGAAGTCGTCGTATGTCACACCGGTCGTCATTGGCCGCCATCCTCTCCCGCATCGTCGCCGAAGGGTTCGGTGACGATCTCGCCGTCCTCGGTGACGACCAACTGCTGCACGCGGAGCTCCATCTTCGTCAGCATGTCCGCGCACGCGCGCACCAAGTGGACGCCGCGTTCGAAATCGCCAAGGGCCTGCTCGAGATCTCCCTCGCCGTGTTCCAGGCGGCCGACGAGTCGCTCGAGCTCCTCCAGCGCCATCTCGACGGTCGGCGCGTCGGATGCAGGCTCAGATTTCCCCACGGCCGTCTCCCTCCGTGCGATCCGTCACCAGGGCCCCAAGTGATCCACGCGCCAGCCGCACACGGATCGCCTCGCCAGACGCGACGTGCTGGACATCGCGCACGATCCGGCCATCCGCGTGGCGACAGATGCTGTACCCTCGTCCGAGAGTCGCCAACGGGCTGAGCGCGTTAAGCGATGCGGCCAGCGATTCCAGGCGCGTTCGCGTGTCCGCGGCGCGTCGACGAGTCGCCGCCTCCAGCCGCCCGGCGAGGTCATCGACGCGTTGGGCGCGCTGCCGCACGCGGTCCAGTTGCCGGCGCGGCGCCAACGCCTCGGACAGGCGCGCCAACTCCTGGCGAGCGAATCGCAGCCGCGAGGTGACGCTCTCGCGCATGCGCGCCTCGTATCCGCGCATCTCACCGACGAGCGCGTCGCGGTCGGGGACGACCTGCTCGGCCGCGGCCGACGGCGTTGCGGCCCGGACATCCGCCGCGAAGTCTGCCAACGTGAAGTCGATCTCGTGCCCGACCGCCGAGACCACCGGAATCACCGATGCCGCGATGGCCCGGGCGACGATCTCCTCGTTGAATGCCCACAGGTCCTCCATCGACCCGCCGCCGCGACCAACGATGAGGACATCCGCCTCGCCGACGAGGTTCATCAGGTCGATGGCGCTTGCAATCTCACCCGCCGCCTGATCGCCCTGAACGACGACCGGGTATATGGTAACGCGAGCGCACGGATACCGTCCGCCGATGACCTTCACGATGTCGCGCACGGCCGCGCCACGCGGCGACGTCACGACGCCGATTTCTGCTGGGAACCTGGGGATGGGCTTCTTCCGTCGCTCGTCGAACAGACCCTCGAGTCGCAGGCGGTCTCGCAGTCGCTCGAAGGCGATCCGCAATGCCCCCTGACCCACGGGGAGGAGGCGGGTCGCCTGTATCTGGTAGACCCCTCCCTGAGCGTAAATCGACAGCGACCCGTAGACGCGCACGAGGGCGCCGGTTTCGGGCATCATGTCGCGGAAGCGCCACGCTACGCTCTTCCACATGACGCACGGCAGTTGCGCCTTGGCGTCACGGAGAGTGAAGTACCAGTGGCCTGCTTGTGACTGGCTGAAGTTGGACACCTCGCCCTCGACCCACAGCGGCGGGACGGCCTCACTGAGAAGCTCGCTCAGAGCTTCCGTCACGCCGTGAACCGTGAATACGTCGTCGGGCATCACGCTTCCTCGCAGGGCAGACGCAGACGCTGTATCGTCGTCGCGCGGCGCGTCCGTTCGTCGATCTCGACGTAGACGCCACACAGCATTGTGCCACCCGTGGCCACCTCGAACTTCGCCGGCAGTTGGGTGAGGAACTTCCGCACGACCATCTCCTTCCCGACGCCGATCACCGAATCGTGAGGCC
>NYZG01000398.1 GCA_002687025.1 Candidatus Poribacteria bacterium | reverse complement strand
GTACGGGACGGAGCGCGCCCGAGCGTTGCGCCCCCAGCCCGCGACGACGTACGCGCGTAGTGCGGGGGTGAGACCAACGACGACACCCGCGGCCGCCATCGGCGCGAAGTACACGAGAAGCGCACGCAGCCGCCGTCCCTCCGTGGCCCACCCGCGGCGGCGAAAGGTCTTCACCGCGCAGAACGACACCGGCCCCAGCACGAATGCCGCGGCCGGCGTGTGCGACAACCCAACTGCGACCGTCGCGGCAAGCGCCGCGGCCGACCACCAGACATCGCCCTCGCGCATCGCCTCGTGGAACGCGACGAGCGCCACGAGTGCGAACAGGAACGTGAACACGTAGTGTCGCGCGTTTTGCGACCAGAACAGATGCCACGGCGAGAGAGCCACGAGGAGGGCCGCCGCGCGACCCGTCCACACCGAGAAGAGCCGCCGGCCCGCCCAGTGCGAGAGCGGCGCGCAGGCGACTCCCGCCAACGCCGGCGCGAGCCGAACCGACCACTCCGACACGCCGAACAGCTTGATGCACGCCGCAACGCAGGCGTACGGGATGGGGTTCATGGTGAGGGACGTGGGGAAGGCGCGCGCGTCGCGCAGTGTGAATATCTCGTCGGCCCAGAAGCTCCACTCGCCAAGATGCACGAACCGGAGCGCCGCCGCGATGCCCGTGACTATGGCAAGCCACGCCCAGTCACGGCTGTGATGGCGGGTCGTGGGGGTCTCAGCGGACATCGCGGCAGCCTATGCAGTGATGGATGCGTACGCGTTGCGTATCTGGTGGATGGCGTCGGCTAGCAGCGCCTGGTGCTCAGGTCGATTCAGCCACAGGCTTGCCCCGGAACAGTGCGGGAGCGGCACGACCAAGACGCTGCCGGGCTCGTCGCTCGCGTGTGCGATGAGAATACTCGACGAGCCATCGAATGCCTGCCCAACCAAATCCGCGAGAGGCGCCCGGCGCAGCAGTTCGTTGATGGCCATGGCACCGACCAGCAGCACGATTCGCGGCCGGAGCGCGCGTATCTCGCGCTCGAGGAACGGGCGGCACGCCGCGATCTCGACGCGTGTGGGCGCCCGGTCGCCTTTGCCCCCGGGGCTCTTGCCGGGGTAGCACTTCGTCAGGGCGGAGAAGCTCACGTCCTCCTCCGGCACGCCCGCCTCGTCCAACCACGCGCGGAGCCGCCTGCCGCCCGGCCCGCTGAATGTGCTGCGCGTGCGCGAATCCGTCAAGCTCGGAGCCTGCCCGATGACCAGCACGCGCGCGCCGGTCCTGTGCGCGAACACCGGGACGGCGCCCCCGTCCGCGAAGCAGGCCGAGCATCCTGCGATGTCGTCGCCGAGAAGCGCGAGCTCCTCCGCATCACTCCGCACGCAGAAGCTCCAACAAGGCGTCCTCGCCCAGCACCGTGACGCCAAGCTCCTGGGCTCGCGTCAGCTTCGACCCCGCGTTGGCGCCGGCTACAACGTAACTCGTCTTCCCACTCACCGATCCCGTCACGCGCCCACCCGCAGCCTTGATCTTCTCGGTGGCGTCGGCTCGCGTGAGCGTCGGCATCTCACCGGTCAGAACGAACGTCTCCCCGGCGAGCGCGTCCGTCGTCTCGACCTGGGCGGATTCTCGCGCCATGCGGACGCCGCAACGACGCATCGCGTCCAGCACGCGCCGGTTGGCGTCGGCGGCGAAGAACCCGACCACGCTCGCCGCAACACGCGCGCCTATGCCGTGTACCGCCTCCAGCGCCTCTGCCGACGCCCCAGCGATGGCGTCTATTGAGCCGAACTCGTCCACCAGCAACTCGGCGATGTTTGCTCCGACGAACGGGACGCCGATGGCGTGCAGCAGCCGGGCCGGGTCGCTGTCCTTGCTCGCGGCGATCGAGCGCGCGAGGCCCTGCGCCGATGGCTCCGCCATCCCGTCGAGTTCGGCCAGGGCCGATACGTCCAGCGAATACGCGTCGGACAGGTCGCGCACCATGCCCGCGTCCACGAGCAACTGGGCGACCGACGTGCCCAAGCCGTCGATGTCGAGGGCCTTTCGCGAGGCGAAGTGCTCAAGACGCCGATGCAACTGCGCGAGGCAGCCGGGGTTGACGCATCGCGTCGCGGCCTCGTCGGCGATGCGCGTCACCGACGCCCCGCACGACGGGCAAGCCGACGGCATTGCGAACGGCTCCGCATCCGCCGGGCGGCGGCCCATGACAACGGCGATGACGGCGGGGATTACGCCTCCCGCGCGTTCGAGTGTCACCGTGTCTCCTACACGGATGTCCTTGCGCGCCACTTCGTCGGCGTTGTGCAGCGTCGCGTGCGAGATGGTCACGCCGTCCAACTCGACCGGTTCGAGCGTCGCGCGCGGTGTCAGCACGCCCGTGCGGCCGACCTGAGCCTGTATCTCGCGGACGACCGTCATCGCTTGCGTAGCCGGGAACTTGTAGGAGATGGCCCAGCGAGGGCTCTTCGCGGTCGAGCCGAGCTCGCGCTGCTGGGCCAGCGCGTTCACCTTCACGACCACGCCGTCGATCTCGTAGGGGAGCTTGGGGCGTTTCTCGGTCCACTCGTGGCAGTACGCTACGACGTCGTCGATCGTCGCGACGACGCGCGCTTCGGGATTCGTGCGGAAGCCCCACTCGGCCATGAGTTGCAGCGTCTTCGCGTGGGTTTCGGCGCGTGGGTTCCCGTTCTCCGCAATGCTGTATATGAAGACATCGAGGGGCCGCGATGCGGTCTGCGCGGCGTCTTGCAGTCTCACGGAGCCGGCCGCGGCGTTGCGCGGGTTGGCGAACGGCGGCTCGCCAGCCTCGTCGCGCTGGACGTTCACCATGTCGAGGCTGTCGCGTGGCATGTACACCTCGCCACGCACTTCGAGGACGCCGGGAGCGTCCGCGCGCAGACGCAGCGGGATGCTTCGGATCGTGCGCAGGTTGTCCGTGATGCGCTCGCCGACCCGCCCGTCGCCGCGCGTCGCGCCGCGGACGTAGACGCCGTCCTCGTACAGGAGCGATACGGCGACACCGTCGATCTTAAGTTCGCAGACGTAGTCCAGCTCCTGATCGCCCAGGATGCGACGCGCGCGGACCTCGAAGTCTGCGAGTTCGGACTCGTCGTAGCTGTTGTCCAGCGACAGCATGGGGATGGCGTGTTCGATCGTCGCCATCCCATCTGATATGCCGCCGCCTACGCGACGCGTGGGCGAGTCTGGCGCGACGAGCGATGGATGCTCCGCCTCAAGCGCCTCCAGACGCTTCATGAGGCGATCGAACTCGGCGTCGGGGAGCTCGGGAGCCACGGCGACGTAGTACAGCCACTCGTGCCGCCTTATCTCCTCGCTCAACCGCGCGATCTCGGCCGCGATACGCTCTGTCATCGGCAGTAATGTCCTGTCCTGCGCCTGGCGCCGAGGCGGCGCACTCCCTCAATTCTACGCATACGCGTGGTCCCACGTGGCTGTAACAGCGTAGTCCGCCGTCCCCGCACGATCGGAGAGGGCTCGGGGCAAGGGACAGCTCGGCGCCGGGCGGTCGTGGCAAGACCCAGTCGCGCCGACATGGCAACGAGGCAAGTGCCTGCCTTTGGCGCCGCATGGCAGTCCCGGGAGCCACCGAGGACCCAGCAGGGACCGGGGCCAACCGCCCTGGGCCACGCCCCGATGGCCTGAAACGGTTGAAGGCCGTCGGCCGATATGTTAGGGTATGAGGGGTGGCTGTATCCGCGCGTCCGAGGGGATTCGCGCATAGGAGACACGGGTAGTGTTCGAGTTCGAGCGCTGGGGTAGGCGCATCATCGCGCCGGTCGTGGACCCGATTGCCAGACTGCTGGTGGCGATCGGCATCACGGCCAATATGCTCACTGTGCTCGGCTTCTTCGGGAATGTGTTCGTCGCCTTCCTCATCGTGCAGGGGCGGTTGGTGGCGGCCGGGTTGGTCATGCTGCTGGCCGGCGTATTCGACATGCTCGACGGCGCCGTCGCGCGCGAGGGTAAGAAGTCGGATCGCTCAGGCGCTCTCCTTGACTCCGTGATGGACCGCTACTCGGAGTCCGTGATCTTCCTCGGTCTCCTGACGCACTTCTTCAAGACCGGCCATTTCCTCGGCGTGGCGCTCACGTTCATGTCTATCATCGGCTCTCTGCTGGTGAGCTACATCCGCGCGCGCGCGGAGGGTTTGAACATCGAGTGCCGCGTGGGCCTGATGCAGCGTAGCGAGCGCATCGTACTGCTCTCGATCGGTCTGATGCTGAGCCACTGGCAGATATTCAGAGCGCCCTCCCCCGTGTTCGGGAGCACGCCGGTGCTGGTGCTCGTGCTCGGGATCCTCGCCGTGTTCTCCAACCTTACGGCCGTGCATCGGCTGATCTTCTCGTACGCCGAGTTGCACCGAGTCCATCGCAGCTAATGACGTGCGGGGCATGCGCCCGACTTGCCACAACTCCTTCACTAGGGAGCCGCAGTATGCGCGCGTTTCGCCGGATGGCGGCAGTATGGACGATCGTGACGTGTCTGGCCCCGGCATGGCTCGCCGCGGCCGACGACGCCCCCTCGAACGACGCGCGCATCGCGTACATCGAGCAGCGCCCCCGGGCGACGCGCGATGGCCTCGCCAGCTTCCTGCGTTTGTCGCGCGATCGCTATCAGCCCAAGACGAACGAATACGAAGTATTCACGTTCGACATCTACACCGTGCGGCCCGATGGCTCGGGCCGCCGACGCGTGACCGAAGACGGCATGAGCCGAATGCCTCGGTGGTCGTGGAACGGCGAGTGGCTAGCGTATGTGAGCGGGCCGCCTCCGGTGCGGGACCTCGTCGTCGCGCGGGCCGACGGCTCCGACGCGCGCGCGCTACTCAGAGATGAGCAGGACATCCTCGACTTCTGGTGGTCGCACGACAGCCGTCGGCTGCTAGTGACGATCGAGGAGCGTCGCGGCAACGACCTGCTCGAAGGCCGCGTAATCGATACGGAAACGGGCAAGGTTTCGCGCCTTAGCCGCGCCGAATGGCAGATGGGATGGAATCATTGGGAGCCGGGCGAGCCGGAAGTCGTCAACCCGCGGCCACGCCTCACCGGCACGCTCAGCGACGTGACGTGGCCGGTGTGGTCACCGGACGCGCGGCTCATCGCCTTCACGCGTGACGGCCTGCTGGCGATCGCGGACGCGGACGCGGTGTCGAATTCGGGCAGGTGGTTCCTGTTCAAGGACGAGCCGCCTGCCGACGAAGCGATCACATGGTCCCGCGACGGCTCGAAGCTACTGTTCCGGATCGAGGGGTTCCTCGCCGTGGCGGAATTGGACAAGGACCGTTGGGGCGATGTCCGCGCGCTGTCGACGCGCCGCGTGCTGCACGCCAGTCGCCGCGGCGCGGGGACGTTCAACGCGGACGGGACCCGCGTGGTTTTCAGTTCCTCCCCGGCAGGCAAGCGGAACCACGAGCTGTTCGTGATCGACGTAACCGGCGAAAACGAGCGGCGCATCACGAGTTCGGCGGCGGACCTGCAGGAGCCACGCTGGCGCCCTGTGTTCGACGCGGACAGCGCCAACGACCAGGGAGACGGCAGGTAGAGTGCGAAAGCGACGCAAGCGGACATTCGGGGCGACGAAGCTCGAGGAGGAGTTGGCGTCGGGCTTGCATCTGGCCGAGCCACCGTGCCGCTACCACGACGCGTGCGGCGGATGCTCGTGGCAAGCCGTCAGCTACGAGCGGCAACTCGATATCAAGCGCGACTGGGTCGACGAGGTGTTCCGCGACGCCGGCGTTGAAGGCGTCCGCGTCCCGCCGCCGATCCCATCACCGCAGCCGTACGGCTATCGGAACAAGATGGAGTTCTCCTTCGCCGCGCGCCGCTGGCTGACGCGCGAAGAAATCAGCTCGGGCGAGGAGTTCCGTCGGGACTTCGCGTTGGGCCTGCACGCGCCGGGGGCGTTCGATCGCGTGCTGGACATCGACACGTGTCCGCTGCAGAGCGAGGCGGCGAACGCGTACCTCGCCGCGACCCGCGAATTCGCCATCGCGTCCGGCGAGGCGCCGTACCACCTTCGCGAGAACACGGGATTCTACCGCTACCTTATCGTCCGCCGCGGATTCAATACCGACGAGACGCTCATACTGCTGGTGACCACCGAACGAAAGCCGGCCGTGATGGCGGCTTACGTCGAGCATCTGGAGGCGAGTGGTCTCAAGCCGGCGTGCGTCGCGAACGGCGTGACCGCGCGACTGGGCAGCACGTCGGAGGGCGCGGAGATCCACATCGACGCCGGCGAAGCCACCATGTCCGAGCGTCTCAAGGACGGCGTGTTCGCGGTGGCGCCGGACGGCTTCTTCCAACCCAACACGTTGGCGGCGGAACTCCTCGTCGATGTCGTGTCGTCGTTCGCGGCGCTGACGGGGTCGGAGACGGTCTTGGACCTGTATTGTGGCGTCGGCGTGCTCTCCATCCTGCTCGCGGGGAACGCGGATAGGGTGATCGGAATCGAGAAGATGGAGGCCGCGGTGGATCAGGCGCGGATGAACGCGTCGCTCAACGACACGCCCAACGCGTATTTCCTCTCGGGGGACCTCGACGAGGGCATTCGTCACCTGCCCGACGACATACGGGTGGACGTGGTCGTCACGGACCCACCCCGCGCGGGAATGCACGCCAACACGGTGCAGGCGCTACGCGGCCTCGCCCCTCAGCGCATCGTCTACGTGAGCTGCCACCCGAAGCCCCAGGCTGAGAACCTGGCGGTGCTCTGCGCGGGCGACCTGTATTACGTCGCGGAGACGCAGCCGGTGGACCTGTTCCCGCAGACGCCCCATGTGGAGAACGTGGCGTTGCTCATCCGCCGGACATAGAGCCGTCGCATCTGCGGTCCGCCTATCTACTCCAGATAGCCGCGCTTCGTCGCCTCGCCGGATTTCGAGTCGAAGTCGTACACGAGCGGCACGCCTGTGGGGATGTTCAGGTTCAGCACCTGCTCCTGCGTCATGCTCTCCAGGTGCATCGCCAGCGACCGCAGCGAGTTCCCGTGGGCCACGATTAGCACATCCTTGTCGGCCTTCAGGTCAGGTTCTATGTGGGCGCTCCAGTAGGGCAGAACGCGGGCGGCGGTGTCCTTAAGGCTCTCGCCGTTGGGCGGCGGCACGTCGAAGCTGCGGCGCCAGATGTGGACCTGCTCATCCCCGAACTTCTCGGCGGTCTCGGCCTTGTTGAGTCCTTGCAGGTCGCCGTAGTGCCGCTCGTTGAGGGCCTCGTCGTAGGTCGTCGGCAGGTCCGACATGCCGGCGGCCTCCAGCGCGATGTCCATCGTCCGGTTCGCGCGCTTGAGGACCGAGGTGTACACCTTGTCGAACGTGAATCCCTTGAGCTTCCTGCCGGAGTCTTCGGCTTCCGCCTCGCCCTTGGGTGACAGATCGACGTCCACCCAACCGGTGAACTTGTTCTCCAGGTTCCATTGCGACTGTCCGTGTCGCAGCAGCACGAGCACACCCATACTGAATCCTTGTCTCTGTGTTGACGTCCGGGGCTCTTCGCCGTCGCCGCGGCTATCCGACGGCTCCGTGCACCGCGCTGGAGAATTCTTGCAGAAGCGGGGCGCTTCCGTCTCCCTCCAGCACGTTCCCGGTCACCACGAAGTGCGCCCCCGCGCGCACCTTCGCGGCCGCCATCTCAGGCTTCGTGATGCCGCCGCCCACGATTACCGGAAGGTCGGTGTACGTCCGTATGCACCGGATCATCTCGTCGGGAACGGCCCATTTCGCCCCGCTGCCTCCTTCGAGGTAGAGGAGCTTCATGCCCAGGTACTGCGCGGTGAGCGCGTGCGCCATAGCGATGTCGGGCTTGTCCCGAGGTATTGGGAAGGTCCCGCTCATGAACTGCACGGAGGTGTACACGCCGCCCTCGATGAGCAGGTATGCGGTCGGGATGGGCTCCAGTTCGTATTCGCGGATGATGGGCGCCGCGCGCACCTGCTCGCCGATGAGGAACTCGGGGTTCCGGCCGCTGAGGAGGCTGAGGAAGAGGATCGCATCCGCGTGCGCGGAGAGCTGCGTGGACCCGCCGGGGAACAGGATGGTCGGTATCCCAGACTCCTCTCTCAGTCGCGTCACGGTGTCGTCCAGGCCGTCCCGCATGAGCAGGCTGCCGCCCACGAGGAACGCGTCGACTCCCGCGTCCGCGCCCGCCTCGGCGAGGCGCTTCACGCCGTCGTCGTCCACGCCGTCGGGATCGACGAGCACGAGGTATCCGGCCCCGCGACTCTCCACGACGGCGGTCAGGTAGTCGAGAACGGTTCGATCCGGGGACATCCACTGGGCCTCGGTGCTTCATCACGGCCGGTGGACGCAGTATAGCGAACGTGAATTGGCGCGGCAATCCGCCCAAGCCGTCATGCCCAGCGCGACAGGTCGCGGCTTCCCTGGATACCTCGGCAGGCGACTGCGTGCCTGAGGCGCATCAGCCAGCGTCCTCGTCCGCTCCGCGCGACGGGTATCCCAGCTCGACGACGGCTTCGCGGCCGGATGGGACGGACACTCGCATCGTCTGCTCTCCGAGCGTTTCGTGCCAGGACCGCAGCGTGATGTCGCCCGCCGGCACGTCCTCAATGACGAACGCGCCATCGTCGCCGCTGACGACGTGGTACGGGTGGTCCACGACGACCACCCAGGCGCTCATCCAGCCGTGTACATCGCACCGGAGCTGCACGCGCTCCGGCCGCTCGAAGGTCATCGTCATCCGCTTCAGCGCGGGCGGCTGCGCGACATTCGACGCCCGGTTCATCTCGCAGAATGTGTGGACGTTGTGGAGCACGCCGTCGCTGTTGAGGATGTCCAGGGGCGCGCCGGCAGCAACCAGCATCACGTGCGGGTCGTAGACACAGTCGCGCTGATCCAGCACGTACGGCCCCGCGTCGTACGCGTCCGCCGACGCCAGGCCATCGACTGAGACAACCACATTCGCGATCCCTCCACCCTCGCCGACGATCAACGATGGATCGCGGTGCTCGATCACACGGCAGACGTCCCGGTCCTTGATGACCAGCAGCTTCGCCCGCTCCGGGGGCTCACCGTCGTACACAACGCGGCCTCTGATGGCGCCGCGACCGGCGGCGGAATCACCGGCGCCCGGCCGCGCCGGTGGCGCGGCGACGGGCGCATGTCGAACGTCGTCTCGGCCGCAGGACACTGCGACCAGAGCGACGACGATGGCACATGCCGTGCGCAGACTTGTGTCGCGCATGCGTGGGAGTCGCGGTGCGTTGGGCCTGTTTCTCGGGCGGGGCGCAGGCCGCGGCGTCCACGGCCTGCGCAACACGTCGACCTATTCTCCCGGCCGCGGGCCGGGGGGCGGGCCGGGCGGCGGAACCGGAGATGGCACGGTGTTGCTGACCGCATCCACCGTTCGTAAGTACTCCCATATGGCGTGCATATCGCCGTCGGTGAGTTTGCCGTACCCCTGCCACGGCATGGGCGGCAGTATCGGGCGGCCGTTCGGCTGGCCCTGATGCTTCCCAGTGCGCAACCCCTGGACGAACGCCTCCTCGGTCCACTCGCCGATGCCGGTCTCCTCATCGGGCGTGATGTTGGGCGAGAAGCTCACCCCCCACGGCCCCGCCCACGCTGTCATGTTGGGGTCGCCAAGGAACAGTGCGTGTCGCTCCATGACGTCCCGGGGAGTCCACGTGGGATGTGGCGCCCCCTCTGGATGGCCTGACAGACGGAGGGTCATGTCGGGCATGGGCTGGCCATCCACCATCTTCTTGGGGGTGTGGCAGTCGTCGCATCCCAAGATGGTCACGAGGTATTCGCCGCGAGCGAGCACGTCCTCGCTACGCTGCGCGGACGCGGGCGACAGAGCCAGCAGCGCGAAGCCGCAGCAGACAGCGACGCACAATCCACCGAATGCCAGATAGACCAGACGGGATCGGTGTCTCATCTTGGGCTGTTCCTTCCCGTGAATGAGCGAAGCACGATTCGTGGCTTCATGCGGGATCAGCGCGGCGCAGTATAGGCGGCCGCGCATCGCACGCGCAACGCCCTACCTGGCGGGAGCGCGAGGCGACGCGCGGGCCGCCAGGTGTCACGGCATCACGGCGCCACGCGTATCCATTCACGCGCGACGACGCGCGGGCCGCCGGGACGCTCGCGAGGGTGGAAGAGGCGCGGATGCGTTACCGACATATACTCGCCGCATGCGTCTGTGTGACTCTCGCCACGGCGTGGCATTCGAAGGCGACAGATGACATTGCGGAGCTGCCACCCATGGGCGAGCTGAGTCGCGCCATCGGCCCCATGGTCGAGACCATGCTGAATGGCGGGGTCGCGGTCGGCCTCGCGATCGAGGACGTGTCCGGCGCGGGGATGTACTCCCACCGCGCGGACGAGCCGTTCGTGCTCGCGTCCAACACGAAGCTCTTCACGACCGCGGCCGCGGCCGTTTCGCTCCCGCCCGACTATCGCTGGCGCACCGAGGCGCGATGGGAGGACGGCAGCCTGTGGATCATCGGTCACGGCGACGCGACGTTCCACATCATCGACGGGTATTCGTACCCGGACCACTTCCTCGACCAGGTCGCCGAGGCCCTCGAGGCACGCCGCATCGACGCCGTCGACCAGTTGGTAATCGACGCCCGCTACTTCGACGCGGCGTACCAGCACCCCGACTGGCCACGCAACCAGCTCAGAAGGCGGTACTCCGCGCCGGTGTCGGGTCTCCCGTATGCGCGGGGTCTCGTGCGCATCAGGCGGGGTCGGTCGTCGGTCTACTCGACCACTGGCGATCCGATCGCGACGGTGACGAACTTCCTCGTGCGCGGCCTGCGTAAGAGGGGCGTCAAGGTGGAAAGAGCGCGCCGTGCGGGGATCCGCGAAGTCCAGCCGCCCGAATTCACCTCCATCTGCCGCCATGAGTGCCCGTGGCCTCTGGAGAAGGTACTGCGCGAGACCAACGCGGAGAGCGACAACTACCTGGCCGAGCACCTCTTCAAGACCTTGGGAGCTGAATTCCATGGACGCGGCAGCTTCGACGGCGCCGCCGAAGCCGTCCGTGTGGCGTTGGATGCTGCCGGTGCGTCTCTCGACGGCTTCACACAGTTGGACGGCTCCGGCCTCGCGCGCGCGGAGAACGGCGGCAACCGCGCGTCCGCGGCGACCGTGACGTCGCTCCTCCGGGCGATGTCCAAGCACCCGCGTGGCGGCCCGTTCCTGAGATCGCTGGCGATCTCAGGGCGGCGAGGCACCCTGGCGCATCGTCTCGACAAGGGGCCGATGACCGGGGCCATCCACGCCAAGACCGGCTGGATACGCGGCAGCCTGGCGCTGTCGGGGTACATGCGGCGCGACGAGGATCGCGTCGTCGTGTTCTCGATACTCGTGAACTACAACGCGCCCCACACGTACGATCGCAGGCAGGTCGTCCTGAGCTTTCAGGAGGAGTTGCTCCGCGCCGTGTGGGATCATCTCGATGCCGTGGACACGGGATGGGAACCGCCGCCGCCGGCGCTGGTGCAGGCCCTGGAGCCCGGGCGACCCGCGAACTAGGTCACCCGGGCTGCCGATCGTGCAGGTGCTTGAAGATACGCTGCGCCACGGGTCGCGTGATGTTCCGCACCGCCAGCAGTTCGTCCAGCGACGCCTGCCGCACGCCGTCGATATCCCCGAAATGCTGCAGCAGGGCCTGCTTCCGACGGTCGCCCACATGGGGGATTTCGTCGAGAACCGACTGCGTCATGCGTTTGTCTCGCAGCCGACGCAGGTAGTTGACCGCGAACCGGTGGGCCTCGTTGCGGATATGCTGCACGAGGTGCAGCGTGGGGTTCTGCTTGCTCAGGATGATGGCGTCGGATCCGTCGGGCAGGAAGATGTGCTCGTACCGCTTCGCCAGGCCGAAACGCGGCTGCTGGACATAGTCCACGTCGATGAGCGCGTCGGAGGCGGCTCCCAACTGTCCCTTGCCGCCGTCGATAATTATCAGGTTCGGCATCACAGCTCCTTCGGCGATGCCGCGCGAGAATCGACGCGTGATGACCTGCTTCATGGCGGCGTAGTCGTCGGGCCCCTGAATGTCGCGCACGCGGAACCTGCGGTATTCCGACCGCGCGGGGACGCCGTCCTCGAACACGACCATCGACCCGACGATGATGTCGGCGCCGAAGTTGGAGATGTCGTACGCTTCGATGCGCGCCGGCATCCGGTCCAGGTTGCAGATGCCCATGAGCTCGCGCAGGGCCGGGTTCTCGCCGGCGTTCCCGACGACGTTCACCTCGCGCTGCTTGAGGATCGTCTCGGAGTTCCGCGACGCCAGTTCCGCCATGTCGTGCTTCCGGCCGCGGGTCGGGACGTATAGCGTCACGCGTCCCTCGCGTTTCTCCGACAGCCACGCCTCAATCGTCTCGTGCATGTCCGGCGCGCTCTCCAGCACGACCGTCGGCGGAACGAACGACGCCTCGGCGTAGTATTGCGGCACGAAGGCCGACAGCACCGCGCCCACGTCCGCGGCGTCCACTTCGGTGAGGAAGAAATGCTCCCGTTCGACGAGCTTGCCGCCTCGGATCATCAGCACCTGCGCGCACGCCATGCCGCCCACCACGGCGCAGCCGACAGCGTCGTAGTCCTCGTCGCTCACGGAGTCCATGCGCTGCTGATGCGTGCCGCGCTCGACGGCGTCGATACGGTCGCGCAGGACGGCGGCTCGTTCATAGTCGAGCTCCTCGGCCGCCCTGGCCATGCGCGCTTTCAGCTCATCGACGAGCGCCTTGGTCTTCCCGCCCAGGAACAGCATCACGTCGTCGACGATGTCCGAGTAGTCCTCAAGCGACACGAGATCGGCGCACGGCCCGGGGCAGCGGCCGATGTGGTAATCGAGACAGACGCGGTGCGTATTGCCCGCCTCTTTGAGTTGCAGGGCACACGTGCGGATTGGGAACAGACGGGTGAGCTGCTTCAGCGTCTCGCGTGTGGCCCCCGCGTGGACGTACGGCCCGAAGTACTTGCTGCCGTCCTGCTCGACGTTGCGCGTCACGGAGATGGCGGGATAGGGATCGTCCATGCTGATGCGGATGTACGGGTAGCGCTTGTCGTCCTTGAGCTTGATGTTGTACCGCGGTTGGTACTGCTTGATGAGGTTGTTCTCGAGGATCAGCGCGTCGACGGCGCTGGACGCGTGCAGCACCTCGATCTCCTGCACGTGGGGCAGCAGGGCGCCGATGGTGGTCGCGTGGGGCGTGTTGGACGCCTGGAAGTAAGATCGCACGCGGCTGCGCAGGGACTTCGCCTTGCCGACGTACAGCACCGTCCCCGCGCGATCCTTCATCAGGTACACGCCGGGTGACGGCGGCATGTTCGCCAACGTGGACTTTAGATGCTCGTACGCCATGATCCCCTCCGACCCCGGCATTATACGGCGCCGTGGTGGTCGGCATCCACGCCCCATGTACGCTCGGTCGCCTGCGGCGTCAAGCTTGTGTTAAGGTACGTGTGCCAGCGCACACGCGCCGCTGGCGCAAGATTGGAGCGTGCAATATGGCCGTATCGCGAGCTGATCTAGAGGCGCTCGTCCGCGAGTTGCCGGAAACCGATATCGCGGCCGCCTGCGAGGCGCTACGCGACCTCGTGGCGCGGAACGGCCAGGCGGCAAGGGAAGCGCGTCGCCAGAAGCTGCGTGACGCGGGCCTCCTCGTCCACGCGGCCACTGGCACGCTGCCCAGGGATTTCGACGGGTACGACCCGCCTGTCATGACCGGCGAGACAATGGCCGAAACGGTTACCAAGAACAGAGAGTAGATGGGCGTCATCTTCCTCGACACGAGCGCGGTGGTGAAGCGATACGTCACGGAGCCCGGATCGCAACGGGTGCGTGACTTGACGGCCGACTCCGACTCGCACATATCCCACGTCACCGTCGTCGAGTATGTGGCTGCCGTGTGCAGGCAGGGGAGGTCCGGCCGCCTGACCGAGACGCAGGTGTCGGCCGCGATCGGCCTCTTCCGCTCCGAAGCGGAGAACGGATACGGGCTCCTCGGCGTCACCGATGCCGTCATCACTCTCGCGGCGTCGCTCGCGGAACGACACGCGGTGCGGGGCTATGATGCCGTCCAGATCGCGTCGGCCCTGTCGGTCCAGGCGGTGCTGGCTCCCGAGCCTGTGACGCTGGTCACCGCGGACCGGCAGATGTGCGACGTGGCCCGCGTCGAGGGCATGAGCGTCATCGACCCGACGGCTGCCGTATAGCCGCCCAACCTACCAGGACACGTCCATGGCACAGCACGCCAAGTACATTCAGGCCAACGCCAACGGCCTCTGCGCCACGCTACAGGAGCTTGTGCGGGTCCCGACCGTCAACCCGCCAGGCCGCAACTACGCGCAGATGGTCGACCTGCTCCAGGCGAAGTGCGCCGCGCTCTCGATGTCGACGGAAGTCCTCCAAGTGCCCACGGACGAGGCGATCCGGGTCGTGCCGCATGCCGACGAGTTTCCGCGCCTGAACCTCATCGCCCGCTGGGACGTGGGGGCGGCGCGGACCGTGCACTTCAACTCGCACTACGATGTCGTGCCGGTATCGCAGGAATGGTCGCGCGATCCCTTCGACCCGGCGATCCAGGGCAGGTGGCTCTACGGTCGCGGCTCCGACGACATGAAGGACGCCATCGCCGCGACGCTGATGGCGATCGAAGCGCTACAGCGGTGCGATGTCGAGCCGGCGTTCAACGTCGAGTGCTCCTTCACCGCCGACGAGGAGATCGGCGGCGACCTCGGCGCGGGCTATATCGCCAAGCACGGACATATCCACGCCGACTATATCGTGAACTGCGAGGGTGGGACCGGCCTCGGTATCGGCTGCGGTCACAATGGCGTGCTGTGGCTGGAGATCACCGTGCGGGGCAAGGCGGCCCACGCCTCGCGGCCGGAGAACGGCCTGAACGCATTCGAGAAGATGGCGGAGCTGGCCCTCAGGCTGCGCGGGCTGAACGACGCATTCGCAGAGCCTACGCGCGCCTTCACGACCCCGAGCGGCGCCTCACGGCGCCCGACGATCAACATGGGCGGGGTCTTCGGGGGGACCGAGGGCGACAAGGAAAACACCGTCCCGGCACGCGCGACGTTCACCATCGACCGCCGCATCCTCCCCAACGAGACGCTCAAGTCCGCCGAGAGTGAGCTCCGCGGCGCCATCGCCGACGCCTGCGCCGCGATCCCGGATCTCCGCGTGGAGGTCCGCCGGACGCTGGGCATCGAGCCATGCCAGGTCGACCACGAGCACCCATTCGCCGCCGCTTTTGGGCGCGCCGTGCGCACGATCCGCAGGAGCCCGGTCAAATACAGCGTCACGACGGGATTCACCGACCTGCATTTCCTGGTGCAGGGCGGCAAGCCGGGCGTGGGATACGGCCCGCGCGGACAGGGGGCCCACGGAGCCAACGAGCGAGTGCAGATCCCCGACCTTGTCCAGACCGCAAAGATCTACGCCGAGTTCATGGCGAACGCGGCGTTCTAGGGGCCTCGAAGTCCCACTGTCGGGTGAGGCCCTTCGCCTCGGCGATCTCGACGGTCTGCCCGGCCGCTACGCGTTTGTAGCTGTAGTACCTACCCGACAGGAACCCGACATCCACGCGCGTCGCGACCTCCTCGGCGCCGAGGCCGAAGGTGAACGTCGCCTCGCTATGCGAGCAGTAGCTCCCGCCGGCGCGCGCGCTCTGGATCTGCTCGCCGTCGGACGTGACGACCGTGACGGCGGCGCCAAAGGCGTCCGCGCTCGACCGATCGCCGCGCAGCCGGACGCGCAGGAGGTTCGCGGGAGCGCTGTCGTTCCGGTACACGCGGGCGCGCCCACCGTTGGACGTCACCACGATGTCCAGGTCGCCGTCGCCGTCCAGATCGCCGTACGCCGCGCCTCGCCCGACCATGGCCGTCGTCAACCCGGCCGACTCCGCGACATCCTCGAACCGCGTCCCACCCTCCATGTTGCGGAACAGGTGCGGCGGCTGTTCGTAGTGCACCTTCTCCTGCACGGAGTTGATGTCGTTCTCGACGTGCCCGTTCGCCACGAACAGGTCTTGCCAGCCGTCGGCGTCGGCGTCGAAGAAGAAGCACCCGAACGCCAGCGTCAGGAACGAGGCGGACCCCAACTGCGTCGGCGCGGCGACATCGATGAACAGGTCATTCCCCTCGTTGTGCAGCAGGCTGATCATCTCGTTCGCGAAGTTGGCGACGACGAGGCTTGGGCGCCCGGACCGATCGAAGTCCGCAGCGTCGACGCCCATGCCCGCCCGCGCGATCCCGCTCTCGTCGAAGGCGACGCCGGCCAGCATCCCGATCTCCTCGAACTCGCCGGCGCCGAGGTTCTCGTAGAGCTTGTCCGGCTCCGTGTCGTTTGAGACGAACAGGTCCTGGCGGGCGTCCCCGTTGTAGTCGAAAGCGACGACGCCGAGGCTTTTGCTCGTGGGATCCGCGAGCCCCGCCGCGGCCGTGACGTCCGAGAACCC
>NYZG01000397.1 GCA_002687025.1 Candidatus Poribacteria bacterium | reverse complement strand
GTGCACGAGGAGCCGCCGCTGACGCTGCGCGACGGCCGCCTCATACGAGACGGACACAACGGCGACCTGGACGAACTTCGCGATGTCCTCGCCAACGGCAAGGACCGCATCGCGCGGCTACAGGAGGCCGAGCGCGAGGCGACGGGCATCACGTCGCTGAAGGTCGGTTACAACCAGGTTTTCGGCTACTACATCGAGGTGACGCGCGCGAACCTGGCGAACGTGCCCGAGTCGTACATCCGCAAGCAGACGTTGGCCAATGCGGAGCGGTACATCACGCCGGAGCTCAAGGAATTCGAGGAGAAGATCCTCAACGCGCAGGAGCGGATACTCGACCTGGAGTACGACCTGTTCCTGCAGGTGCGCGAGCAGGTGAAGGGCGAAATCCCGCGCATCCAACGGGCCGCGGCGATCCTCGCGATGCTCGATTTCCTCTCCGCGATGGCGTACATCGCCGTCAAGAACAACTACGTGAAGCCCGACGTCGACGACACCGACGCGCTGTTCATCAAGAGCGGCCGACACCCGGTGGTCGAGCAGTTGGTCACACACGAAGGGTTCGTGCCCAACGACACGCACCTGAACTGCGGCGAGGAGCAATTGCAGGTCATCACCGGGCCGAACATGTCCGGGAAGTCCACGTACCTGCGGCAGGTGGCGCTCATCACGCTCATGGCGCAGATGGGGAGCTTCGTCCCCGCGGCGGAGGCGCATCTGGGGGTGGTGGACCGCATATTCACCCGCGTTGGCGCGGCCGACAACCTGGCCATGGGGCAGAGCACGTTCCTCGTCGAGATGAACGAGACGGCGAACATCCTCAACAACGCCACGGACCGAAGCCTGCTGATACTCGACGAGATCGGGCGCGGCACGAGCACGTTCGACGGCATCAGCATCGCCTGGGCGGTCGCCGAGTATATCCTCGCCGAGCTCGGGGCGAAGACGCTCTTCGCGACGCACTACCACGAGCTCATCGAACTGGCGGACAAGTACCCGCGCGTGCGGAACTACAACGTCGCGATCCACGACGACGAGGAGAGCATCACCTTCCTGCGCAAGGTCGTCGAGGGCGGGACGGACGACTCATACGGCATCCATGTCGCCCGACTTGCGGGGCTGCCGGACGACGTGGTCGCGCGGGCGATGGACATCCTGCTGATCCTGGAGCAGCACGAGATATCAGTGGGCGACAACAGCAGCACGCCGAGACCCAGGCGCAGGCCGCGTCGCCGCGCCACGACGGATGGCGGTCTGCAGCTTTCGCTGTTCGTGCCGCCGTCGTCGGGCGCGGCAGACCCGCTGCTGGAGGAACTGCGCGACGCGCTCTCGGCGATGGAATTGGACGCCATGACGCCTATCGACGCGCTGAACGCGCTCCACGCGCTGCGCAAGAAGCTCGACGGCTCCGAGGCCGAGTGAAGAGGGGCAGTTGGGATGGTCGCTCGGCTCCGTGGCCGAGATCGGTTGCACGCCGCGCCGGGCCTGATAGCAGCGTCTCAGAATCCGCTACCGGGCACGATGGAGACCGCCTGGTCCCCTCCGAGGGATAGAAGCAGCGTCCCGCCGACTACCGGGAGGTCCTGCCGGATTGGCGAGCGCCCCTCGCAGGTGATCGCGTACGTATCGACGCTCGCGACGTCACGCCAGTCTTCGGGGAGACGCCAGGCGCGATCCTCGTAGCCCAGACGGCTGTAGGCGATGATCTCGCGCTCGTTCCACAGTGTCGGCACGAAGAGATCGTCGTCGTCGCGCAGCACGAAGTCGCCCTTGCGGATGACCCTCCTGCCCGTCTCAGGTCGGGCGACGACGCCGTCGCTATAGTGGAGGGACTCGCCCTCGAACCTCAGCCGCTCCAGCCGGCTAAGGTAGTGCCACGGCAGCGCCGTGCGGCAGAACATGCCGAGGAAGCCGGGCATGGCGTCCTTGTCCTCCTGCCATATCTCCTCGCCGTGCATGCTGGACCCGAAGCGGAAGTCACCGTCGCCGTCACGATCGGTTCGTCCACGCGCCATCAGGCACTCCGGGACGGCGATCTGGTAGTCGGGATCGGAGGGGTACCACCACGACATTGCCTGGAGACCCGTGAACCCCTCTCCCGGCGGATGCGCCCAGAAGATGCCCTCCCCCGAGACGTCGAAACCGCGTTGACGCCAGTAGTGGAAGATGTCGCGCTGGGTCTCGACGTATCTGTCCGGCGTGAGCCCGCCGTTCTCGGGCTTGGCGTGCCAGGGGCTGACGGGCGACCCGTCCTCGCGCTGTGCGATGAACACATCGATGTGGATCGTGTGTCCCTCCGCCAGCTCCGGGACCATGTCGATGAGGCGGTCGATGCGCCGCTGCGCCAGGCCTTCCTCCCATTCGCGGGGATAGACGACGTTGTACATGGGTTCTCCCCGCATCTGGATGCCTGGGGAGAGCAGGTCGCCGTCCTCGTCGCGGGCGAGACAGTCCTTGGCCACGTACTCGTCCCACAGGGGACTCCGATCGTACGCGTCAAGCATGTTGATGTGGAGGCTGACGGTCGTGTTGTACCGCCTGGCTTCGCAGATGAGCCAGCGCAGGCTGTCGAGCGCGCTAGCGTCGTCCGGGCGTTTCAGCCTCGGATTCACCTCGTCCCACGCGGGGTACCCGTGGTCGTGACCGCCCTTCTGCCAACCGACGAGATAGATGATCTTGGGCATGCCCCGCGTTAGGTTGTCGGCTTTGCGGATGACCTCGAGCGCCTCCTCAAACGTGCAGAGGACGTCGCGCGGCTTCTGGAACATCGGCGCCGCCCGCAGGCGTTCCGTCGGATCGCCCTCCATGCCCAGGAAGAGCTTCATTACCAGGGCTTGGTGGTAGTCCCGGTAGAACGGGGCCACCACTACATCCGTCGAGGCCGTGTGGCGCCGTCCGTCGTGTTCGACCGTGGCCTCGATGATCGCGACACCACCCGCGACGGGGATTGCCCTGTCGCCGTCGATCTCAACGACTTGCACATCCCCGCTCGCGTGCTTTGTCCGAGCCGTGACGGCCGCGCCCGAGAGCGGCAGGACGCTGCGCGAGCCGTCAGCGTTGAGGGCCTCCAGGGTCAGAGTAGCGGCGTCACCCGCCACGCGTACGAGCTGGAGGACCTGCTTGTCAGTCGTCAGAGCGATGCGGTCCACCACGCGGGCCCTTTCGTCTGGTGATCTCCGCAGGTCTCCAGGCTGCGCGCACGAGACGGAAGGCGAGGTCGCTACGCGCCGTCCTTCAGGCGCGCGATCTCGGCCTCGATGCGCGTCTGCCGGCGCGCGATGCTGACGACGTACGCCCCGAGAGCCGCCCAGATCACGATGTACGCCATGAACAGGAAGCGGACCCGTCGCGACTGCTCGTGCGTGAGATACGCGACGGCCTGGTCGACCGCTTCGTCGAGCGACGCGTCGGGACTGCCGGCGCGGACCGTCTCGATCTCGTCGCGCACTTCCTGCGCGTTTACCCCTACCGGAATCACGCTCAGGAGGCCGTAGACGCCGCACGCGAACGCCACGACCGCCAGCACTGCCACCGTTGCTCGCATGCGCTTACCCCTCGGCGTCTTCGCCAAACATCTGTTCTTGCCGCAGCGCGTCCACTTCCTGCTCCGCGATGTCGACGTCGGCGCGCAGCCGCGTCAGCAATACGTACGCCGCCGACATGGCCAGCGTTCCGAGCAACATGCCGTAGTACATCCGGTTGTCGAGGTTCCACTTCGTCTTCGTGGCCGGGTGGAGGACGCTACCCCATATCCTGATCGAGTAGTACACGATCGGCACCATCACGAAGGCGACGATGCCGAACACCGACGAATACGTGCGCCGGGCATCACCTCGCGTCGTGGACCGAAAGAGCAGGTACCCGGCGTACATCAGCCAGAGCACGAGCATGGACGTCAGGCGCGGCTCCCAGTTCCACCACGTGTTCCACGCGCTGCGGGCCCACAGCATCCCCGTGAGCAACACGATGGCCGCATACACCCAGCCGACGCTCGCAGAAGCGCCCGCGATCGCGTCTGCCCTCGGATTGCGGCGGATGAGGTACACGATGCCGTACGCCGCCGTGACCGTGAAGGCGACGAACATCGACCACGCCGCGCCGACGTGAAAATAGAAGACTTTCTGGATCTCCCGCATTTCCACCTCGATGGGCGCGACGACGAACACGAACGTCGCCCCAACCATCACGAGCAACGCCGTGACCAACCCCAGCACGCCGTTGATCCGCGACCGAACCATGGTCACTCCTCCAAGAGCGAGTCGAAAAGCGCGAGCCCGACACCCGCGGTGAGCATGGGATATGCCACGAGCAGCGAGAACCATCGCCAATCGGATATCGGCCGCGACGCGAAGACGTCCACGCTAACCTTGGTCGCCGCGATGAGCAACGGCACCACCAACGGCAGAAGCACGACGGAAAGGAGGCTTTCCTTCCCCCTCGCGGACGCGGTCATGGTCGACACGAAGGCGCCGATCGTGCTCACGCCACATGTCCCGAGGGCGGCAACGCCAGCCATGCGCGCGACGTCCATCGCCGTCATGGACTCGACCTGCAGGAACACGATCACCGCCGGGAGTAGCGCCGCCTCGATGGCAGTCAGGATGATGAAGATGCTGACGATGCGGCTGAAGTAGATCGCCGTCGGACTGACGCCCGCCAGCCGGATGGCGCCCATCGCGCCGAATTCCCGATCCGCCTCGCCGCTCCGGTGCAGCGCGATCACCGCCCCGAACGCCAGCGCGGACCAGAAGATCGCCGCCCCGAGCTTCGCGAGCTCACCGTGGCGCGCCGCACGCCCGAGGCCCGGCGGCACGAACTCCGGCCCGTACGCGAACGCGAACACGAGCACCACGAGCAGAGAAAACAGCCCGACGACGTACAGCGCTTCGCGGTTTCGCCACTGGAGGGACAGGTCCTTTGCCACAAGTCTCGTGAACTGGCCGCTCCGCCCCGCGCGCATGGCCTGCGGTTCCATGGGTCAGCGGCCCTCGCCGGAGTACTCGGAGCGCAGTTCTTCCAGAGACGTCGCGGCCGAGGGCTCCACCCGCCCACGCCTGACGAAGGCGACATCCGTAGCCGCCTCGTAGCCGGATTCGAGGTCGTGCGTGACGAGGCATACGGCGACGCCCTCGTCACACGACATGCGCAGGCGCTTGAGAGCGGCGGCGCGCATCGCGGCGTCTAGCCCCGTGAAAGGTTCGTCGAGCAAGAGCAGTCGGGGTGAGTGCACGAGGGCGCGGGCGAGCGTGGCTCGTTGCGTCATCCCCCGCGAATACGCGCGCACCGGGATGTCCGCGAACCGCGTGAGTCCGACCTCGTCGAGAAGGACGTCCGCGCGTCGCTCCAGGTCCGGCACGCCGTAAAGGCCGCCGAAGAACAGCAGGTTCTCGCGCGCGGACCTGTCGCCGTAGAGGAGCGACTCGTGACCCACGTACCCAAGCTGGCGCCGATACGTCGCCCGGACGCGTGAGACGGGCTTGCCGTCCCAGGTGACCTCGCCGCGCGTCGGCCGCCACAGCGTGGCGAGTATCCTCAACAGGGTGGATTTGCCGCTGCCGTTTGCCCCGAACAGGGCCAGACATCGGCCGGGATGGAGCTCCACGGAGGCGTCGCGCAGGACGAGTCGCCCGTCCAGCTCCTTCGACACGCTCTCGGCCGCGAGGAGCGCCATCCGCCACTACCCTCCCAGCCGCTCCATGATCTCGCCGAGACGCGCCTTGTATTCGTCTCGGACGCGGCCGTGGGCGGCCGCGGAGAGCGCCTTGGATTCCCGCTGTTCATCGAGCTGCGCGATCATTTCGAGATGCGCGTCCTTGAGCGCCATCAGGTCCGACGCCTTCAGTCCCCTGATGAAGCCCGGGTCGATGCCCCCGGAGGCCGGCGTTCCGTCGTGCCCAGAGCGACGGCTTTGCATCACCCACGCGCCGATCGCGCCGCCCGCCATCAGCGAGATCGCCCCGACCAGCAGCAGCAACACGATCGAGCCGCTGTCCGCCGCGCCCGAAGGCGTCGCGGTGACCGCCCCTCCAGCCGACGCCGAACCCCGGCGCACCTTGATATCCACGTTCGTATGCGACGCGGCTGGGCCACGTTGATAGGTGATGTAGCTCTCGCCGTGTATTGTGGCTGGCTCGCCGCGGGGGAACGCGGGCGACGTCACGGTGTAGGCCGGATTGCCCGCCAACACGCGCACCTCCCTGAGCGTCGCGTGCATGGAGCGCGACAGATCGACCGTCTGCGCGGACTCGAAGTGGTAGGAGATCGTGACGAGCGTACGGCCGGGCTTGATCGGATCGACGATGCTGAGGCCCGTCGCGTCCATGCGCGTTTCCAGCTCTTCGCCCTGCACGCTCACCGCGTGCGCGACCTGCGGCATGTGCACGTGCAGTCCGATCGGCGCTCCGTCGTGGTCCGTCTCGGTGTACGGGGAGTCGCCGTTGTTGGTGATGTCCAGGAACTCGATCACCTCGACCTGCCCGCCGCCTTCGGACGGGGGCAGCACGACCGTCAGGCCGGCCTGGATGTCGCCCGGTTCGGCGGCGGCTCCGTCTGGCGCCAGGTCGTAGACCATCTCCGGGGTCCACGTCGAGAGGGTGACTTCCTCGCGCTTCACGGCGACGCCGTCGATCTCGGTTGCGAGCGTGAAGGCGAGTTCATCGTCGACAGGCAGGTCGAGGAATTCGTAGCGGCCGTCTGTGGAGGTGGCGGCTTCACGGAGCTGCGCCGCGTCGCCCTCGCCCCAGGAGAGCATGACCATCGCGTCGGGCACGGGGCCGCCGACATCGTCCATCACGCGGCCTCGGATGGTACCCACCTGATCCTGCGCGAACGCGGACACGGCGCCGCCCGACATCCCGACTCCGACCAACATGACGATCGCCGCAAGGAATGCCGGCCGCCTCATCACGTTCCCCCCTTCCTTGAACTGCGGAACGCCTCAATTTCCTTCTCCAGATCGGCCGACGACACGCGTCTGCCCGCCCTTCCGCCCGACTTGTGGCGAGCGATCTCGCGCTCCAGGGCGTCCTCATGCACGGCCGATGTCGCGCTCGCGGCAGGGACGTCGGCGCCCGTTGCCGCGATGCGCTCGTCGATCCGAGCCAGCACCTCGGCGGTCTCGACCATCAGCTCATGGCGTAGACGGTCGTAGTCGCCCTCGGATATCTTGCCGCACTCGAAGTCGAAGTCCAGGTCGGTCAGCGCGGTGTAACTGCGCTCACGCTCGGCCAGCAGCTCACGCGCTTCCCGCGCCGCGCGGTCGTCCTCGACGGTGACGGCGCCCATCGTGAGAACCGGGCGCAGCAGATACAGCAGCGTCGGCAGGCCGAACACGAAGAGGCCGAGGCCGATCATCGCGGTTTCGCTCATGCGTTCTTCCGTTCGCTGAGTTCGCGCTCGATCTGCTGCTGGTATTCGTCGAGCTCCTGGCTGGGCGCCGGCTGCGCGGCCTGCTCCCGCCGATGCACGAGTCGGCTTATCAGCACCCAGAACAACGCGCTCAGTCCGGCGAACGCGATCGCCGGGAATATCCAGATGAGGAGATTGAACCCCTCCTTGGGAGGCGCGGCGAGGTATTGCGTGCCGTGCTGCGCGACGTAAGCCTGCGCGATCTCCTCGGGCGACGTTCCCGCGAGCAGTTCCACGGCCATCTGGTCTTTGATGTCGCGCGCGGTGCCGCATATGCATTCGTCGACGAGCGTGGGTGGGCAGCCGCAGTAGCACAGGAGTGTGCGCGTCGCCTTCTTGAGCTCGGCGCGCTGGTCGTCCGTGAGCTGCATGTGCGCGTGCTTCGACGGGTCCTCGACGGGTGTCAGGTCGTGCCCAGGCTGCGCGCAGATGCGTCCGCCCAGCGAGAGAAGCACACCGACGACGATCAGGACGCGCGTGATGCGAGCGATCATACCGGGGCCTCCTTTTTCGCGCGGCCCTTGCCGGCCTCTCCCAGGCACACGAGCGACCCGACCAGCATGACGAACGGCGCCAGGATCAGCACGACCCACGCGTACGGGTTGTAGAAGACCTGCATGTCGGCCGCGCCCGCGGGAGTCACCTCGCCGAGAGCGATGTAGAGGTCGTGCGTGCCCCGCCGGAGTATCGCCGACTCGTACGTTGGCGGCCCATCGTGGCCGTCGTATATGCCGAGGGCGGGTCGGAGTGTCACGCTGTCGCCGCCGGCGCGGGTGGCCTCGACGTTCACGCCCTTGTACTGCGCGTTCGGGGCGCGTATTGCGCCCTTCACCCCGCTGGGCGCGTCGTACGTGCTCTCGCCGCCGCGTTCGAGGAACTGCTCGCCAAGTGTGAGCGTGTAGCCGGCGACGCGATAGCTCTCGCCCGGCTGCAGCACCACGCGGTGCGACATCTGGAAGCCCTTCGCCCCGAGTGTTCCCAGGTAGAACAGCACGATGCCCACATGGACGATGTACCCGCCGTAGCGTCGCTTGTTCCGCAGGTTCAGTTCTATGAACGCTCTGATAGGCCCGCCCGCGCCCCGATGCATCCGCACACGGACGCCCTTGTAGTACTCCATCGCCACCGTCGCCAGGACGAAGGCGGAGGCGAATATGCAGAGGATCGCATAGGTCGTCTTCAGGAGCGGCACGCCGTCCGGGTTCGCGGCGCCGGCCTTGTAGAACGGGTACGCGCTCAGCGCCGCCGCCAGCCCGCCGACGAGCGTGGGCGCGAGGAAGTTCCGACGCAGGTTCGACTCCGTCGCCTTCTTCCAGGAGATCATCGGCCCGATGCCCGTGAGCAGCAGGAGGATCAGACCCAGCGGGACGATGAACGTGTTGTAGTACGGCTCCGTGACCGCGATCTCGCGGTTCTCGATCCCCTTGATGTAGGTGTAGTAGCTCTTCGAGATGAGCGGGAAGGTCGTCCCGGCGAATACGACCACCGCCCCGACGACGAATATCCAGTTGTTCAGTAGGAACGACGCCTCTCGCGACAGCAGCGAGTCGAAGCGGTTCATGCTGCGTAGCGTGTTCCAGCGGCGCGCGAGCATGACGCCGACGACGAGGGCGTTCAGGCCGAGGAACCCCAGGAAGTACACGATCAGTTCCGTGGACTGGCCAAAGGCGTGGATCGACGACAGTAGGCCACTACGCACGAGCGTCGTGCCGAACAGAACAAGCAGGAACGTCAGCGCGATGAGTATCACATTCCACACCTTGAGCATGTTCCGATGCTCTTGGATGATGACGGAGTGCAGGAACGCCGTGATCATCAGCCACGGCAGGAGACCGGCGTTCTCGACGGGGTCCCATCCCCAGTAGCCGCCCCAACCCAGCTCACCATACGCCCACGCGCCACCGATGACGTTGCCCAGCGTCAGGAAGAGCCACGCGGCGATGGTCCATCGGCGGGAGCGCGTGATCCACTCCGTTCCGCCCGACCCGGACGCCAAGGCGCCCAACGCGTACACGTAGGGGATCGTGCAGACTACGAAGCCGGCATACAGGTTCGGTGGATGGATGAGCAT
>NYZG01000396.1 GCA_002687025.1 Candidatus Poribacteria bacterium | reverse complement strand
GGTAGCCGACCTAGAGGAGCAAGCGCGGGCGCGGGGAGGCATGACCGTCTACCTCGGCTCCGACGACCATCTCGGTCAGACGTCCCTGGGTGACGTGGATGTGTACCCGCATCCGCTTGATGATCTCGCGGCCATCCGCAACCCGGGCGGCCACCCGTACGAGTTCTACCAGAAGTGCGGATACGCCGTCGTGGGCATGCTGCCGGACGCGAACGGCTTCGGGAAGCCCGACATCTTCCTCGCGAAGCGGATCGGCCGCGGGCCGTAGTAGCCGCCGTCTTGATCCCGTCGGTCGTCACTCCCAGAGATCGAGACCGAGGAGCTTCCGGCCCAAGGACGTGAGCTCGGCAGGCCCGTAGTTCGTCGCCTCCCACCCGCGCGGATCGCCCGGCCACGGTCCTCGTCCGAGCGCTCGCCGCTCGCGCCACAGCGTGATCCGCTCCTGACGTCTCTCCTCGTCCATCGGGTCGGGAACCGGGTAGAAGTTCATATACTGCGCGAGCCGCGGCTTGTCGGACGTGTTGCGTCCGTTGCCATGCGGGAGCGCGCGATGCCAAACGAGCATCGTGCCGGCCTTCGCGGGGACCTGAATGAAGTCTTCAGGCGATAGCTCAGGCGCCCACGGGTTCTCCTCGTCGATGAGCGACCTGTGCGCGCCCGGCCAGCACACGAACGACCCCTGATTGTCGGCCGTGTCTTTGAGATACAGTACGCCCTGCGTGCCGTACCGAAGGGGCAGCTTCGTGACGTCGGCGTCCCAGTGGTACATGCCCATGTGGTCCCACTCGGGATGGTCCGGGTGGCGCGGGGGCTTCATGTTGACGCGGTCGGGATGCACCCAGATCTTCTCGGTGCCGTAGATCTCCGAGTAGACCTGCTGGATCTTCGGGTGCTGGTACACGTTCCACATCGCCTGATGCTGGTACATCTCGACCATGCCCGCGCCGGGCTTGTGCGGCGGCCGATACCACGTCTCCTTGTCGTCCGCGTCCATCTCCAGGAACGCCCAGATGGCGTCGACGACCGCGTCGCAGAGATCGGTCGGCACGGCGTCCTCGACGAGCATGTACCCCTGCGTGTCGAAGTGGTCGTGATGGGCCTGCGTCAAGACGGGCATTTATGTCTCCTGGCGCGAGGATACGTCTCGTCGATCGTGTGAGTCGGGCCGTTCGCGCTGGACCCTCGATGTCAACGCGGGCGGAGAGCTAGCCACGCGACGGCTCGGCCATCCGCTCCCGCGCGGCGGCGGAAAGCTCGGCCAAATGGCCGTCGTTCGCGCGGACCTGCTCCAGGTGCACGAGTCGCTCGGCGTCCGCTGTCGCGACCATCTTCTCGCCGTGCACGCGGTCGATCCAAAAGCGCGATGCGCCCCCAACGTAGTCCCGCAATTCTTGCAGCCGGCTCTCCGGGTAGCGCTCGCACGTATTGATCGTGAACATCCGACGCCGCTTGCCGCCGCCGAACGCGGCGTGCTTCGTGTTGTGGTTGAAGAGGACGATGTCGCCGGGATTCGTCTCCAGGGCCACGGCGGGTACCTCGTCCGGCGCTAAACCCCACTCGTCCTGGCAGCGGCCGATCTTCTCCATGACGTCGTCGGCGTACGGCGCGCCGCGCATGTGGCTGCCGGGCATGACGCGCAGGGCGCCGGTGTCGCGCGTGAGGGGGTCGAGGTAGAAGGCGATCTTGATGTGCGTGATCCCATCGTGCCAGCCGTCCGAGTGCCAGCCGGTGTCGCCGACGTAGTAGTTCCCGTCACTGCCCATGTAGTTGAAGTCGTCGCCTAGCAGAGCCTTTTCGATCGCGAGGATGCGCGGGTCGTCGAGCAGTGAGCACAGGTATTCGTGCTGATCGATGAACGGCACAATGCACGAGCGCGCCACGCCCGCATGTGGCTTGCGGTCGTGGCCTCCGCCTCGCCCGGCCCAGACTTCCTCAAAGGCGTCGATGATCGCGTCGGCCCGATCCGCCAGCAGACCCGGGAACCCCAGGTAGCCGAACGTGTTGAAGTGGGCGATGTGCTGATCGGTAAGCCGGAAACCGGTGCTGCCCATGGACTCCCCATCCGATCTTCCTCGGTCGCGGTGACGAGGCATTGTAGGCCCGGAAAGGGCGCCGGAGAAGGGGAGGCGATCACCGCGGCGGCGCGTGCGACCGCATCGAGTCGGTGGGTCGTAGGGCCGGATCAGTTGACGTAGTATTCCTCGTCGTCGCGGAAGAGGCCGACGATCCATCGCCGCACGCGTTCCGCGTTGGTGAGATCTTGGGCGGGGATCGCGTGCGCGTGGCACGCTTCGTCGGGAAGGAACGCTTCCGCGAGCCGTGTGACGGTGGCCTCGATGCCCGCGAGTCGCTCGTGGGCCTCCTCGTCGCGCGTGTTCTGTGCCGCAGCGACGTCCTCCAGCCGCCGTTCGAGCGCCTCCATGCGGTCCCGAAGGTGGTCGCGCTCGTCGCGTACCGCATGGAGCTCGGCCTGCATCCGCGCGTCGCCAGACGGCGCGGGAGACGGCTTCTTGGTTCTCGCGGACGTGTCGACGTGGTCGTGAGAACGGCCTGCCCCGACCAGGCGCTCTAGCGAGATGCCGGCGGGCGCGGACGCACTCACGGGCCTCGGCTGATTCATGACGTTTCCCCGACTGTCTGGGCCGCGATGCTCATCGCCCGTCGACGCATGGAATCGTCTATGATGACGACGCGACGGCTCGCCGCGTTACCACTGACCTGCCGCGCGCAGTCGGGAACACGCGTCGTGTCAGGGATTGATGACGACCTTCACCGCACCGGAGGCGTACCGGTCCAGACACGCGTCGAAGGCGGCCTGTATGTCGTCCAGCGGGAAGCGGTGCGTGATCATCGGCTCCGCGCGCACGCGGCCGTCGGCGAGCATGTCGATGGATATCTTGAACTCCGGCACGCCGTTCCACATCGCGTAGCTCCACGCGAAGCGGACATCGACCTCGTAGCGCAACAGGCGACGGAAGTCCAAAGCCGGAGACTCCCGAAAGCTGCCGATGACCGCGATCACCCCGCCCGGGCGGACGATCTCCTGCGCCGTCTCCATCGTGGTGGCGATGCCGCCGACGCTCTCGTAGACGATGTCCGCGCCGAGCCCATGCGTGTGATCCATGACGGCTTCGGCGGCGGCCTCCTTCTTGGCGTTCACCACGAAGTCGGCTCCGAGTTCCGTGGCGATGGCCAGGGCCGCGTCGTGATGCCCGACGACGCCGACACGCGCGGCGCCGTTGGCCTTGGCAACCTGCATCGTGCAGAGGCCGATCGTGGCGTCACCCAGCACGACGGCTGTGTCGGTCGCGTCGGTCTTCGCGCGCTGAACCGCGTGGACGCCCACGGCGACGCAATCCAGGACCGATGCCGCGTCGTCCGAGACGTTGTCGGGTATGCCGAAGACGTTCTCGGCCTTCACCATCGTGTACTCGCCGAACCCGCCGCCCGGATGGGTCAGGTCGTTGCAGATGTGGTAGTCGCCCGCGCGGCAGAAGCGGCACGTGCCACACCCCAGCAGCGGCTCGACGCCGACCCGATCGCCGACGGCTACGTGCTCCACGTCCGGCCCGACTTCGGCGACCTCGCCGCTCAGTTCGTGGCCGCCTGCGCGGCGGCGCGTGGGTTCGCCGTCGCCGCGGTGGTAGTGCAGGTCGCTGCCGCATATACCCGCCGACCGCACGCGTACGACCACGTCGTCGCCGGTGGCAACCGGCATGTCCGCTTCTTCGACGCCCAATCTAGCCGGCCCGTAGACCATCCCTACTCGCACGGTAATCCTCCCGCTCCGCCTGTGTACGGCGTCCGCTCCCCGGTATCATTGCAGAGCGTTCACGCGCGGCACAACGGCGTCGGTGGCGACACCGAGGCGCGCGCGGCGAGGAAATGAACCTCCCCTGTCAGCCTTCCGTTAGGTGCGTCGTTCCATGTCGAGGGTCACGCGGAGCGCGCTTAGGCGAACCACATCTGGAGACGAAAGCCCGATGAAACCTAGTCAGTTGCGGGAACGGTCAGGTCCGTTCACGGCATGGCTCGCAGCGCTTCTGTTGGCGCTCGGGCCGCTGGCTTCGGCGCCTATGCTCCACGCGGAGGAGGCCGCCGACGCAGAGCAGGCGGCTCAGGACGCCGACGCGGAGGACGACGCGCGCACCAAGGCCCAGCACGATGACGCCGACGCGGAGGACGATGGTGGCGACGCTGCCGAGGACACAGACATTGAGGAACTCCCAGACGAGGACCTCGGCGACCTGGCGGACGACCCGGCCCTCGACGACGAGGAGCTCGAGGGCTCTGAGGGCGACCCGCCTCTCGACGATGAAGACCCAGACGGTATCGTGAATCAGCCAGCCGCTGACGACGAAGAGCTCGATGAGGGTGGAGACGATCCGGCGTCCGACGACGAAGAGCTCGATGAGGACGATCCGGCGTCCGACGACGAAGAGCTCGACGACTTCGACGACGAAGAGCTCGGCGATTTGGCGGGCAACCCGGTCCTCGATGACGAGGACCTGGAAGAGCTCGACGACGATCCGGTGTTCGACGATGAAGACGTCGATGGACTCGAGGACGACCCCGCGTTCGAGGATGAGGTCCCACACGACCTCGAAGGCGAAGGCGACGGCGTCGGCGCCGAAGACGGGCCCGGACATCCTGGCGTCCCCGCCCCGGACGACGGCGGCGATGGCCCCGATCATCCGCCGGTGGACGGCGATACTGATGGCCCGGACTTCCCCGACGACCTGCCGCCGGGCATCGAGGGCCCGGACGGCCACGGTGATCCGCTCCCGCCACCCGATAGGCCCGGGCCGCCGGATGGCGGCGCCGATGGCCCAGGTCTCCCCAACGACCTCCCGCCCGACATTGAGGGCCCGGACGGCCATGGCGATCCGCTCCCGCCACCCGATGGGCCCGGGCCGCCGGACGGCGCAGGCGTGGTGGACAGCTCGCCGCCCGACGGTGCGACAGGTGACCCGGGCCTCCCGGACGATGCCCCGCCGGGCCCTGACGGCGCGGATACAGACGACAGCGGCGAAACCAACGGCGACGATGACTCGCCCGGGCCGCCCGTTGGTCCCGAGCAGCCCGGCGCCCCCGGCCACGACGAGGATCTCCCCGACGACCTGCCGCCAGATGGCGATGATCCAGGTCTCCCTGACCACTTCCCGCCGGAAGACGACGGCAACGGAGATGATGGTCCCCCTGGACACCCGGATGATCCCGGCCCCGACGGCCTCCCGCCGGACGGTGACGCCAGCGACCCGGGCCACCCGGACGACTTCCCGCCGGACCACGAGGGCCCGGATGTCGGTGACGACGCCGCAGACCCCGACGACGCTGGGGACGGCACGACGGATGCGCCGCCGCCACCCGACGTGGCCAATCGTCACGCGGAACGCATCGCGCGGGCCCTTGACGGCGCGCACGACCGCCTCGACTTCCTGACCGGCGAGATGGACGCGATCGGCGCGCCTGTCGCCCCGGAGCAGGTGGCGGGTATCGACTCCCTCCTGACCGCTGCGGGCGAGGCCCTCGAGGATGGCGACCCAGACGCCGCCGAGGATATCCTGACCGACGCCGACGACCGCCTGCGAACGCTGCGCGGTGAGGTCGCCGGACACAGGGAGGTCGCCCAAGCGGCCGAGCAGCTGGCGGACCTGGAGGCAGCGGCCGAAGAGGCCGGCATCGGGGCGCCCGCCGAGGTCGTGGACGAGGTGGCGGCGCTGCTCGCCGCGGCCGAGCAGGCCGTCGCCGATGGAGACGCCCGCGCCGCCCATGACCTGGCGCACGACGCGCAGGACCTGATGCGCGACCTGCGTGAGGGCTCCGAGGAGTTCGATGGGAAGATCGAAGACCTGGCGCGGGAGCTCGACGCCGCCACCGATCGCCTCGCACGGCACGTACAGAGCGTCCCGGACGACGCGCCTGAGTTCGTCGGCGAGCTTCTGCGCGAGATGGAAGAGCTGCTGGCCGAGGCGCAAGCCGCGCTGAATGTCGATGACGGCGAGACGGTCGAGACTGCTCTCGACGCCCTGGAATCGCTCCTCGACGACTTTCGCGAGCAGACCGACGCGCGCGAGGACGTCCTCGACGGTATGGACCGCCTGGACGAGATCCGCGAGGGCGCCGATCAGGCTGGGACGGAGCTCCCCGAGGACGTGCTTACGATCGTCGACGAAATCCTGGCCGAGGCGGACGCCGCCGCGGCCGAAGGCCGCTTCGATGAGGCCGAGGAGCTAACCGGGGACGCCGAGGCCCTTCTCGAAGACCTACGCGACGACGTCCGACACGACGAAGATCGCGAGGAGCGGGTCGCCCGCGACCTGGAGCGGGCGCACGCGCACCTGAACCGTCTCGTCGATGGCGCGCCCGAGGATGGCGCGGACATCGTCGCCGACGCCGAGACGCAGGTCGCCGATCTGCTGGATCAGGCAGCATCCGCGCTGGCGGCCGGCGAGTTGGACCAAGCGTCGACGCTCATTGAGAAGGCCGAGGACACGCTCGAATCTGCCTTCGCCGAGGCGCACGCCCGCGACGACATCGGCAATGTCATCGAAGAGCTTGATGGCGTCATCGCCGAGGCGGATGGCCTCGGTATCGCGTTGCCGCCCGATATCCTCGCGGAACTGGACTCGCTTCTCGCCGACGCGGAAGCGGCCGGCGACGCGGGCGACTTCGGCGCCGCCGAAAAGCTTGCCGAGGAGGCCGAGGCGCTGCTCGAGACGTTCGTCGATGGCCAGGAGGGGCTCGGCGAGGACATTGGAGGCATCGTCGAGGACATCACGCGCGCCGCCGAAGACACTCAGCGCGCCATCGACGACGTGACGGCCACCATAGACGCCCTCGGCGATCTCTCCGACGACGAGGAACTCGACGCGTTGCACGAGGCGCTCGAAGCCGTCCGCGAAGCCTCCCGCCAGGCAGATCGCGCGGCCGATCGCGCGCAGCACGGACGCGACCACGCCGATGAGGGCGACGACGACGCCGTCGACGCCGGCGACCGGGACGCGGACGACGCGGTGTTCGCGGCGCTACACGCGGCTCAGCGTGTGCTGGAGGCCGCTGACCGCGTCGCCGAGGAGGCCGAGGAGGTCGCGGACGCGCTCGACGCCGCATTCGAGTCGCGCGACGTCCCCAGGAGACGGGCCGCGGAGGCGAACATCGAGGCCGCTGAGCGCGCGGCCGAGCAGGCGGCCGAGGCAGCCGAGCTCGTCGCCGAGAACGCGGAGCGGGCCGCCGAGCGCGCCCTCAAGGCCGCGGAACGCGCGGTCGACAGGGCGGCGGAGTCGGGCGACGCGGCGGACCAAGAGGCCGCCGACATCGCGCTTGCAGCGGCCGAACAGGCCGCAGCCGACGCGGAAGCAGCGATAGACGCCGCTCTCGACGAAGCCCTGGAGGCCATCGACGCTGCTCTGGACGCTACGCTCCTCGCCGCCGAGACAGACACCGTCGAGGCCGAGGACGCCGCTGACGAGGCCGCCGAACTGCCGCCGCAAGGCGCGCAGGACGTCGCTCGGAGGGCGGCAGCGTCCGCGCGCATGGCCGCTGAACGCGCCGTGAAGGCCGCGGAGAAGGCCGCGGAAGCGGCAACTCGCGCCGAGGCGGCGGCCGACGACGCCGCCGACGTGCAGGCTGCGGTCGAAGCCGCGGCCCGGGCCGCGGAGCGCGCCGCCGAGGCGGCCGCCAGGGCCGAGGCGGCCGCGCGCAAGGCCGGCAAGGAAGCGACAGACCTGAACGACGACGGCGTGAACGGCATCGTCGACCTGGTCCTGATCGCCGCCGCGTTCGGCGCGACCGTCGAACTGGACGCCTCCATCACCGTCAACGACATCAACGAAGATGGCATCATCGACCTGCTCGACCTCGTCTTCGTCGCGCAGGGCATGATGGACGGGCCGCTGCTGCCCGATCTGCTCGGAGATGTCGATGCAGCTCCGTCGCGGACGCTGCCGGCCGCGGGGCTCCGCACGGAGCTCCGTCCGGCTGACGCGGACGGTCTGTTCCATCTCGACATCCTCGCCGAAGGTATACGCGAGATGCAGGGGTACCACCTGCGGCTCGGTTACGACGACGCGGCGGCAGACGTCGTGGCGGTCGTCGACGGCGCCCTGCTGACGGACGATCGGACCGTCTACAGCTTCACCCCATCGGCCCGGGCCGGCAGCGTCGAGCGCGTCAGCGCGGACATGTCCGATGGCGGCGTGTCCGGCGCCGGCGTGCTCGCCACCGTGACGTTCCGCCACCGTGGCCCGTCCTGGCGCGCGGACAGCCCACTGATGTCGGCGCGGGTGACGCTCGTGGATCGCATGGGACGCGCGACGGAGACGGTCCTGCCCTTGCGGGATATGGACCTCGGTCGCGTCCTCGCTGCTGCGATATCGCGTCTGCTGCCGGCTTACCCGAATCCGTTCAACCCGGAGACGTGGATTCCATTTGAGCTGGCGGAGGCGTCACTCGTCACGGTGCAGGTGTACGGCAGCGCTGGCGGCCTCGTGCGGACGCTCGACCTGGGATTCCGCGAGCCGGGGGCATACGCCGACCGGGACGAGGCCGCGTACTGGGACGGCCGCAACGAGTTGGGCGAGACCTCGGCCAGCGGCGTGTACTACTACCGTATACAGGCGGGCGAGTTCTCCGACATGAGGCGGTTCCTGCTCCTCAAATAGAGGCGCGGAACCGAGAGAGCGCTAACGACGACCGGCCGTCGGGCCGGTCGTCGTGCCCCCGGTGAGAATGGCCGAGCGGCGAGTGTCGTGCGCGGAGCCGCGACAGGCCATGCGGACGCGGAACCGACACGGAGGCGCACCCGCAAACAGCCGCGACGTGCGCCATCCACGGGCCGACGCTAGTCGTCGTCACCCTCGCGGGGATGCTCTTCCCTGTCCTCATCATCGCCGTGCCGGTCGCCGTGGTCATGGGAAGTGGAGTCGCGGCCCATGTGGATGGCGCCGGCCCCCGGGGCGCCGCGCATCATGGACGCGTGGGCCTCGTGCATGGCCGCGGCGTCGTGGCGTTGCGCCAGGAACTCGTCCCACTTCGCGAGTTGGCCGTCTGTGAGTTCTTCCCGGGCCTCGCGGGAGAGGCGGAACGGCAGCATGCGCTCAGCCATCTGCGCCTTCGCCAGCGCCTCGAAGGTGTCTTCGAGAATGTCCATGTTCGGCTGCGGCTCGTTTGCCGCGGCTTCGACGTCTATCTCCGCGAGCTGTATCTGCGCCGACGCTTCGACGTGCATCTTTCGCATGGTGACATGCAGCGCCTTCAGCCCGGCCGCCTGGTCGTCGGACAGGTCGAGCTGCGCCGCGTGCCGCAGCAGCATGTCTGGCGTCGAGAGGGCGCCTGCGGGCCCGGCCAGCGCGGCCTGGATGTCAGGGCCATGTCCGGCAACGGCGCCCGGCATCCCGTGCGGGCCCGGCGCGCCTATGATGATGTCAGGGCCGGCGCCACTGGGAAACGGCATGATGTGAGGGGCTCCCGCAGGGCCTTGAACGGCCTGCGTGAAGACCTCCACGCGATGTTCCGCCTGCTGCGCCGACGCGGCGACCGCGAGCGCCAATCCGAAGGTGACGGCGAGCGACGGCACTGTCCGTGGGTTACGTGGCATGGTTAGCTCCTCGTTGGTGTATCGCGTGGTGGGCCGGGCGCCGCGGCGGCGTCGAGAGCTCGCGCAGAATAGTACCTTCCCCCGCCGACGGCAGCACGCCGCGCACGCTGGCGGCGTGGTCCGACAACGCCTCGGAGTTCGGCGTCGGGCACGGCAGGATCGGGCGCATCGCGGACGGGGCATGGCAATCAGGCGAAGCCGTGTCTGGCTGCGGCAACACAAGTCAGGCGTTAAGCGGCGTAGGGAGGGCGAGCTGCGGCTGCGGTACGTCGCCCCGTGTCGTCAGCATCCGAACGCCAACTTGTCGCCTAGGGCGTTCAGGACATCAGCGAGCGGAGGACTATGATGGTCACGGCAAAGACGCCCACGCCTAGAGCGTACCGCAGTTCGGACAGGTGTCGGACGAGCGCGCCACGTAGGGAGTCGGTTCGCATGGAGATGTTCTCACGGCATACGCGGGTGAGGAGCATCCGCGCTACGTCCCAAGAATAGCAGCGGGTATCGATATCGCATATCGGGCGTAGAACCCATTTTCCGTCGCTATGGGTGAGGGATTCCCCCACAGAGAAGAGGCGTCGCACGCAACGGGCGCGTCACGGGAACTCGACGTGCACCACGGATCCCGCCGGCATGGCGTCCGAGGCGCCGTCCGGCAGTCCTATCGTGACGGTATACACGAAGGCGTCGGTCTCGATCGCCTCGACGGCGGTCACCCGGCCGGACAGGACCGTGTCGGAGCCGGACAACTCCACGCGCACGGAGGCGCCCAGCGCGACGCTCCCAAGCCACGCTGCATCGACCGCGACCCGCGCCTCGAGACTGTCCGTGGTCGCGAGGGTGAGGAAGGCCGGGTCGGCGACTACCGCCGACTTGCCGGATCGCACGAGTTCGCCGACCGACACGGTCAGCCCGACGACTACGCCGTCGGCCGGGGCCACGATGCGGAGCCATTCGACCTGCTGCTCCGCCACCCTCAACGCGGCCTGCGCGGCTACAACGTCCGCGGCCGCGGCTGCGAGCGCGTGTCGGCTCTTCTCGGCGTCCAGGTCCACGACCGCGCGTGTGTGCTCCAATCGAACGCCAGTTTTCTCCATCTCGAATTCGGCCGCGGCCTCTCGGGCTTCGCGTTCCTGCGCTAACGCCTCCAAGCCCTTGAGGGTGTGGTCCAGCGTGTCTGCGCGTATGGCGCCCATTCGCCGCGCTGTGGCGATCTCGTCGCCGGCGGCTTTGACGTCCTCGTCGCGGGCCGCGAGGTTCTTGGCGTGCTCCTCGCTCTCGGTGGTGGCGTTGGCGTGCGCCAGCTGCGCCTCCTCCACGGCGCTGGCTGAGGCGAAGTTCTTGGACTGTAGCTCCTCCATACGCTCGCGTTCGCGTTGGGTCTTGCCCAGGCCGATCGCGACGGATGCCGCGCGCGCCTGGGTCGCCTCTCGCTGCAGTTCGGCCTGCTTCAGTTGGTTCAGCGCGCGATCGAGGTCCGCCTTCTCACGTTCCGCATCCGAGAGGACGTAGCCCATGTTCGCGCGGTCGTTGTAGGTCATGCGGAGAGTTTCATGCCGCGCCCTTTCCAGCTCCGCGGCCGCCGCCTGGTAGTCGAGCTCCCATTCGGCCAGCGACGTGACGCTCTCCAGCGCGGCCAGCTTCGCGATCGTCTCCGCGACATCGGCAAACGCCCGCGCCTGCGCGAGTTCGGCCCGAGCCTGATCCGCCAGATAGACCAGCTCAGGGTTGTTCAACTCGGCGAGCAGATCGCCCGCGTGGACCGCGGCGCCCTCGTGGACGGCCAGGCGCTCGACGGCGCCACTGACCTGCGAACGGATGGGCACGGCCTCCGCCACGTGCACGACGCCGGAGACTCGCAACGCTGCCGCTGCCGTGTCATCTTCGGGTGGGGCGACCTTCGCGAGACTGGGGGGACTGGTGTCTGCCGCTGGCGGCGGGCCGTCAGCATCGCCACAGCCGCGACTGATGGCCACAAAGAGGGCCAGGAATGCTAGATGTCCGAGAGACGGCCGGGCGCGCATGCAGGCCTCCGGGCGAGGATCCCCACTGAACGGATGCAGTAGGATGACCACCGCGTGAAAGCCTAGCCTCAATCGCCCGGTTGCACAACGCGCGGTCAGTCGTCCATCGCATCCAGCCGCTCGCGTGCGACCCGCCCGATCCAGAGCGTGCCGAAGCGCTCCGACAGATGCTCGAACCGGAGACGCGCCTCCTCATGCTCGCCCTTGGCGCGCAGGCGATCCGCTTCATAGAACGCGTCCGCGCCCGTTGTCATACCCTCGGCCGATAGGGCCGCGGCTTCCTCACCGGACGGCACGTCCACATGGCGCAGTCGCTCGATCCCCGGGGTCATGGCATCCGTGAGAATGCCGTAGGCCGACGGTACGCGTTCCCCGAACAGCCGAGCCCGGAAGTCGCTCACCGTACCTCCGAGAGCATCTCCCGCCTCACGACCGGCCGACAGGTCGATATCGGCCGTGACGATGGCGTCTGGTTCGCGGGCGCCGTCGGCAAGAACCTCGCCTTGCGGGCCGATGACTATGCTGCCGCCGCCGCGGAACGCCACGACGAGATAGATGAAGTTGTCCGCCGCGCGCGTCCTGAACGCGGCAAGACTGGCATCGCCCCTCGCCATGGACGCGCCGCCCATCGTGAGATGGAAGACGATGTCCGCGCCTCCGAGCGCCAACGCCCGCGTCGTCTCGGGGAAGACCATGTCGTAGCAGATGCACATGCCCACCGAACCGATGCCCTCGACATCGAACACGGGGAACCTGTCGCCGCGCGTACGCGCCTGCTCGCCGACCGGCAGTTGGACTTTACGGTAGCGACCTGCCTCCTCGCCGTCTCGGCCGAGGAGTATGGCGGTGTTGTAGACGTCATCGCCGTCGGCGCAGTCGTTGCAGCAGACGATCGCCATGCCGCGTCGAGCCGCGACCTCGCCCAGACGCGCGATCATCTCCGCTTCCGCCGGCCGCAGAAGCGCCGCAACATCGTCCCAGTGACCGGACTCCCATTCGAGCACGCCGAGAGTATCCTCCGGGAACGCAACGATGTCGCAACCCATGTCCGCCGCGCGCTCCGCCAACTCCACGAGCTCGTTCAGGGAGCCCCGAACGGCGGCCATCGCGATCTCGGCGCCGCCGATCTTGTATGAGATGCTTCGCCGCTTCGTCTGGATCGCCGCCACTCTGATCGTCTTCGGCACGTGCTTCCTCCCACCGGCGCATACCGATCTGCGTGACGTGTAAGGTAGGGGACGTCTGGCGGCCCCGCAACGTACTCGCCATCGCGCGACGGAGATAACTTGCGCCGGGCATTTTCAGGCGCAATACTCGACAGGAACGGCACACGCGGCGGACTCACGCCGGTTCCCCGGCAGACACGACCTCACGGCAGTGAGCGGGCGATGCGGAACAGGCTCTCCGAGCCCCGTACATGGCCTTGGTCGGCGCCGCTCTGGGCGCTGTGGCTGCGGGACACCGGCCCCCACTCAGGCAGGGCCGACGGGTGAGACAACTCCTCGACATACTGTTGGCCGCTTGCCTTCTGGCCCTGGTCGGGACTGCGAGCCTCGCGCGTGCGCAGGGCGGGTCCACGGTCATCCACGACATCGAGAGCGCGGCGATCGCGGACAACCAGATGGGCATCGCCGCTCTGCGTCGTGTGCTCGTCTACCTGCCGCGGGGCTACGCGGATACGCGCCGATCCTATCCCGTGCTCTACTGGATTCCCGGCTGGGAAACGCCGGCCAGTCGCGAGTACGTCGCGGGACTGGACGCCGCCATCGACAAGAGGTGGATACCGGAGGCGATCGTCGTCATCGTCGACGTCCGCGAGGGGCTCGTTCTATTGAACTCGACCGTATTCGGCCGATGGGAGGAGTTCGTCACGGACGAGGTGATTCCACTGATCGACGGCGAGTACCGGACCATACCGGACGCGCGCGGCCGCGCCATCATGGGCCATTCGACCGGCGGATACGGAGCGCTGATGTTGTCCTTGCTCCATCCCGGCGTTTGGTCTGCGGTCGGTCTCAACGACGCATCGGTCTGGGCGGGCTGCACCGTGCCGTGGCAGGAGTTCCCCGACGACATGCAGTCGGTCCCGGAGGCGTCGGGTTACCTCCGGGCGTGGATGCAGGTGGCGATCGCCATCGCGCCCAACCCGGAGGCGCCGCTCCTGTTCGACATGCCGACTGAAGGCGAGGACGGGTGGATATCCGACCCGCGATGGAAGCCGTACTGTCTTCTCCGCGCGGACGTGCTGGACATGTATCGCGAGACGCTGCTTGGGATGTCCACGATTCAGGTTCTCGTCCCGCGCAGAGGCGGCCCCACGAACGCGATGCCCAACGTCACCATGTGGCACGGCATGACGTCTCTCGGCGTAAGAGGCGCCTTCACCGAGATGCCGGGCACCCACGGCGGCGACCGCGTGAATCGCTTGGTCCTCCTCGCCCGCCGAATCCTACCGAAACTCGCCGACGCGTTCCCGGATGTCCGCGCGCAGACCACGACGTGGGGCCGCATCAAGCGACGACTCGGGGACGGAACGCCATGAAGCCGGCGCCATCGTCCACGACTGTCCTCTGCGCGCTGTTGGCGGTGATGTGGACTGCCCGTGCGCGGGCCGGGACAGTGGAACTGCACGACATCAGGAGCGTCGCCGTCGCCGGCAATCAGATGGGCATCACGTCCACGCGCCGTGTGCTGGTCTACCTGCCGGACGGCTACGCCACGACACGGCGGTCGTACCCGGTCCTGTATTGGATTCCGGGCTGGGAGACCCCCGCCAGTCGTGAGTACGTCGGCGCGCTCGACGCCGCGATCAGCAGCGGGTCGATGTGTCCCGCGATCGTAGTCTCAGTTGACGTGCGAGAGGGGATCGTCCTCATGGATTCCTCGGTGTTCGGCCGCTGGGAGAGCTTCATGACGGACGAGGTCGTCCCCTTGGTCGACAGCGAGTACCGCACGGTCCCACGCGCGAACGGGCGCGCCATCATGGGACACTCCACTGGAGGCTACGGGGCCGCGCTGCTGGCGGCGAGGCGGCCCGACATCTGGGGCGCCGCCGGCCTCAACGACGCCTCCATGTGGGCCGGCTGCTCCCTCCCGCGGGAGGAACTTCCGGATTCGTTCGACTCTTACGAGGAGGTCTCTGGGTACCTTCGGGCTTGGATGCAGGTCGCTATCGCCATCGCTCCAGAACCTGCCGAGCCCCTTCGCTTCCGCACGCCGCACGCGAACGTGGCAGCCGAGATCACAGATCGTGACTGGCAGCCGTACTGCCTGTACGGCGCCGCCGCGATGCGCCTGTACGGTGAGGCGCTGCGTGCCATGGCGACGGTGGAGATCATCGTTGCGCAGGACCGTTCCGCCATCACGAACTCGTGGTCCAACCGTTTGATGTGGACCGCGATGAAGCGGGCAGGCGTTCGGGCCCACCTGACCGAGATGTACGGCACGCATGGCGGGGACCGGTCGAACCGGTTCGTCTTCCTGGCGCGTCGCATCGTCGCGAAACTGGATCGAGCGTACCCGGACGTGCGTGCGCGGACGATGTCGTGGGGCGGCATCAGACAGCGACTGCGGGAGGGCCCGCCATGAGCCACGAACGCTGGTACTCCCTCGCCCTGTACGCGCTGCTGGCAGGCATGTGGGCCACCCGCGCCGAGGCGGGAACGGTGGCGCTGCACGACATCGAGAGCGAGGCCGTGGCGGGCAACCAGATGGGTATCACGGCGACCCGTCGGATACTCGTCTACCTCCCGGACGGCTATGCCGAGACGCTACGGTCGTACCCCGTCCTTTACTGGATCCCCGGTTGGGAGACGCCCGCGAGCCGCGAGTATTTCCCTGCGCTGGACAGGGCGATCGCCGACGGCAAGCTACCACCGGTGATCGTCGTCCATGTGGACGTGCGCGAAGGCCTCATCCTGCTGAACTCGCCCGTCTTCGGGCGATGGGAGGACTTCATCACCGACGAGCTCGTGCCGTTCGTCGACGGGCGATGCCGCACTGTCGCGTCGCCCGCAGGGCGCGCCGTCATGGGCCACTCCTCCGGCGGATACGCCGCGATCATGTTGCCGCTGTTGCTTCCGGGCATATGGAGCGCCGTCGGCCTGAACGACGCATCGATGTGGGCGGGATGCCCCGATGAGATGTTCGGTCGAGGCGTGGGAAGCGATTTCCTCAACAAGGACTTCGCGGACTACGCCTCCTTCTCCGGCTATGAGCGCGCCCGGACGCAGATCGGCATCGCGTTGGCTGCCGACCCCGACGCGGCGTTGGGGTTCTCGGTTCCTGACGGAACTGCTACGAGGCCTCCCGACGAATGGCGTAGCCATTGCCTCCTCGACCCGGCCGCCATCACAGCGTTAGGGGAAGGGGCTCGCGGCTTGTCTGCGGTGGCCGTCGGCGTCCCGACGGAGATCGCGGGAACCAACCGCGACGAGAACATCCGTCTGCTGACGGCGCTCCGACAGGCAGGGATCGAGTCGACGCACGTGTTCACGCACGGCGGGCACGGGGGCGACCGGCCACGGCGGTTCATCGCGCTCGCCAAGGTTGTAACCGATGCGATGAACGTGGGGTTCCCGGATCCCGCGATCACGGCCCCGACAGCTTGGGGCGTCCTCAAGGCCGCGCGCGCGCCGCGTCATATCCACGAGTAGACTGTCGTCCGCGTGACGAGGCTGAGCAGCGGCCAGAACCCCGCCATCAGGGCCTCGCCCGACGCCAGGCCGATGAAGAACGGCATCGCGCGCCGATACGCGCGGAAGCCGACGAACCGCAGCAGGATCGCCTTGATGACGATGGCGATCAGCAGCGGGAACCACAGATTGTCCGTCGTCCCGGGCGCGATACCGATCACATACCCCGCCGGGTGCAGTGGCCACCAGAAGTAGCGGGCCCGCATCGCGAAGATGCCGATGCTCGCGATGAAGCTCGCCACGAGAGCCCCCATCCCGAACCAGTTCGTCGGCTGGGGCGACTGCAGCCATGCGGCCAGGAAGTTGAACGTGTCGTTCCCTCCGCCGTGTATCTGCTCGGCAACGCTCGGGACGCCCTCGCGGTATATCAGCATCGGGTAGATGACGAGGCTGCCCACAATGCCGACCATCCCCGCGATGAACAGCGCCAGCAACATCGATCCGGGCCGGATGCGCGCCTGGTCGGCGAGCTTCATCGCCTCCATCTGGTGGGGCATGGGATGCGTGCGGAACGATGCGTAAGAGGCGCCGCTCAGCCAGTTCAGCATCGACAGCATCGTCAGGTTGCCCTGCCCCAGCGACCGCGTGCCGAAGGCGGAGACGATCAGATGCTGCGGCGTCGCGTAACCTATCGCGTGGATCGGCGGGCCGAGCTCCGTGCGCATCCGCGTGAGCCCGACGACCACGCCCAGGTACGTGACGATGTACGCCGCGAATCCCCAGAACGACATCCCCGCGCGCAGGCATATCAGCAGGAGACACAGAAGGCACACGGTCAGCATCGTCGCCGCGGCGCGATGGCCCTGGCCGCTGGAGTGCCCCAGGCGGGACGGCGTGAGGGTCAGAGCGACGCGCTTGAAGTGGCTTCGTCCCGTCCACAGGGACACCATCAGCAGCGCCAGCAGCGCGCCGGCTCCCTGCTCGCCCAGGAACGGGTAGCCCGGGGCAAGGCGGATACCCATGGCGCTCCCGGCGATGTACTGACACTTCTGGAACACGTAGAACACCACCACCGAGAAGGAGATGTCCAGAGGCAGGAGGTAGCCCACGCCAATGAGAAACGGGTGTAAGCGCAACGGCACGTACCCCATGGCGCTCCACGGCCGCTCTGTGAAGTGCTGGTTGAGCGTGTTCGTCTTGATGGGGATCAGGGGCAGCGTGGGGTAGAAGTACTGGATGCCGTTCCACAGGTTGATCCCGAAGGCGATCAGGAAGCCGAGCCAGAACACTCGGTCCCTGAAGAGCCGCACCGGGTGTGTGGTCAGTTCGTAAGGAAGGCGTATGAGCGGGTACGCCAGCCGCTCCCGAGACACCCACTGCTCGCGGAACAGAGTCGTCAGGCACAGGAACGACACCATCAGCAGCAGGACCACGCACGACCACCAGAAAACCGGCGTCGCCCACGCGTGCCAGTAGCCACCCCCGAAGAACGACCTGTCCCCTTCATAGAACGCCTCGACCGCGCGCGGATCACCGACCACCAGCCACCGCGGCAGGTAGCTGAACAGCATCGCCTCCCAGTCGTTCTCCGTGGACGCGTAGCGGAACGCGTGCGGGAGCAGGCCCATCAGGCGCGGCATGAAGTCGTGCCCGGCGAAGGCGCTGCCGGTGGCGAGCATGCTGTACACCGTGATGAGTTCGGCCGGGCGCAGGGCGCGCCGGGGCATAGCTTGCCGGACGAGCGTGTTCGCCCACGTGAGCGTCAGCAGGACGAAGGCGACGTTGATCGGCACGGCGATGATCGTCAGGTGGGCGTTGTGCCAGATCATCTCGCACAGGCCCAGCCAGTAGCTGTTCGCCAGCAGCAGAACCGACGCGATGACTACCGCGCGCGCCGACAGGCGTTCGTTGGGGACGCGGCGCGGAGATGTGTGCATCGCGGGCCCCTGCGAGCGCTGTCGTCATCCGTGCTGAGTCGTCGCCACGCGGACGGGAACACCCCGCGTGAGGGGAGACCTCCTTCCCGCCTAGACATTAGTAGACAGCCGTGCGGCGGACAACGGCACCGCGCCGGCCGAGGAGCCTTTCCCCAGCCGGGCCCGCTGGAGTAGGCTCAGTGGCCGGCGTGCCTACGAGGCCCCGAGTGTGCGACCCCATCGCCCGCCGCTAACGCAAGAGGCATACGAGGATGCGCATCCGGCTGGAGTACACGCCCCGATCGCCACGAGACGGCGTGCCGTTCACGGAGGAGCGTCTCGGACGAACCGGCACCGACTTCGAGATGGACACGGCCGAGATCGCGCTCGCGCTCGTCGACCTCTGGGACATCGGTTGGCCCGGTGGCCCTGTGGGCGGAACCCTCGGCGCGGAGTTGAGCACGGAGCGGGGCGTCTCGCACACCAGTCGAAAGCGCGAGATCATCGAGGCAGTGATCGCGCCCACTGTTGACAGGTGCAGGGACGCTGGCGTGCAGGTGTTCCACTGCACGCACAGGCGGTTCCTGGAGCGGTACCCCCAATGGGTGGCGTCAACCACGGAGGCGGAACGCCGTCCACCCGACGCGGACGCATCGGCGCCGGCTTCCGACGACCGGCAGGCGGCGAACGGTGACAGGTGGCCGCCCACAGAGTGGGTGGCCGCATGGCGGGAGCAGCATCGCCACGCCGTCTGGCGAATGCGCGATTGGGGCGAGACACAGAGCCAGGAGGTGTACCCTCGCATCGACATCCCCGCCCCGGTCAAGCCACGCGGCACGGATCTCCTCGCCTTCGACGCCGCTCAGTTCCATCGCCTCCTGAGCGAACGGCGCATCCGAGCGCTGTTCTACATGGGCTTCGAGTCGACCGAGTGTCTGCAGTTCAGCGCCTGCGGCATGGCCCAGATGCAGCCGCTCGGATACCTGTGCGTCGCGGTTCGAGATGCCACGACCACGTACGAGGTCGCCGAGACGTATGGTGAACTGTGGCGAAGCAGGGCCGCCATCATCGACATTGAGGCGCGCTGGGGTTACTCGGTGGAGTCGTCCGCGCTCACGAGGGCGATCGGATGAAGGCGGCTCGCCCGGGACCAGCCGGCGTCTGCCGGCTTTGGGGCCGTTCATTTGCCGGGCGCCACACGCGCGTCGGGCATCATCCGCCGACGGGCTCCGACGAACCAAGCATCTCGAACGTAGCGTCAACACGCGCGCCGGCCGCCTCGTCGCACGCGAACAGCACCGGGTTGTCGCCCGAGAAGACCTCGGGTATCGCGTCGCCCAGCTCCACATCGGCCACGGAGTTCCAGTTGACGTCGTACACGCGCGCCGTGGCGCCGCCGTCGATCACGAGATACTGATGCGCGGCCAGTTCGACAGCGACCGTCAGTTCGCCGAACCCGACTTCGATGCGTGGGTTGACGACGGCGCACGACGCGACGCCCGCGTCCGGCACGACGCGCAGGATACATCGCAGCGGCTGTGCTGCGTACGGGTTGTCGACGGCCCATTC